>DATIPS010000054.1 GCA_035471805.1 Acidimicrobiia bacterium
CGTGATCATCACCGTCGGGACGGACTCGATGGAGATGTATGCGAGCCGCCTCGAGGAGCTGACCGCCGAGCGAGGCGAGTTCACCACCCTGAACGCGGCAGGTTCATACGAGCGCTATCTGATGGGCACTGGAATCGACCACGTTCACGAGCTGTCGTACTACGACCGTAAGCGGATCCACAACCTCAAGTACTACACGTGGGTCGAGCAGCAGGGCAAGACCTACGACGAGATTCAGGCGCAGTGGTACGACCCGGAGTACTGGACATCGATCCAGGCGATGGTCGACCCCATCGACGATCTGATCGACGCCTTCAACGCCCGAGTCGCTCTCCACTGAGCCGGCCTTTTCGCGCGACATTCTGCCCCCAGAGGGTCAGAATGTCGCGCGAAAACGGATCACTAGTTGAAGATCAGCTCGTGTTCGATGGCCACCCGCTTGGGGTGGTTCGGGTCGAAACGGACCGAGACTGCGCTTCCCGGAAGGAAGTGTGACAGCTCTCTGTCGTTCAGGTACTCGTAGGCGTGGGCGACGTAGGGCTCCGAGGATTCCGGGTGTACCTCCAGATCTACCTCGGATTGATGCAGAACGGCGCCATGCCTGTGCATCGTGAGGCCGGTGTCGTGGATATCGAGAACCAGCCCCTGTGCATGTATCCCGACCTTGGCCAGCCTTCGCCGGCGAATCATCGGGCGGGTAGCAGCGAACCCGAGCACTCCCAGTAGGGCCAATGTCGCGGCCGCCGCCGAAAGCGCCAACGCACCCCCGCCTCTGCCGACCGTCCACGGCCAATCGGCTCCACGGGTCCAGCCCAGCGCATGCCCGATCCAGTAGCCGCCCCAGGCGGCCGCCACGCCTATGAGAATGACTCCGAATACCCGGGCCGTCTTCATAGGGATATCGTCTCAGAAAGTGGCTGCAACTGGAAGGGCCCACCCGGCTTTCCACACGGCCGCCCGTCTGCATCTGTGCCCATGGCCGCGCCGCAAAGGCCTCGGGGTCGGGCTGAGAACCGGCCGGCGACCGGACGGTCCGCGGTCTCGAATCCGCTCCGGAATCATTGGGCTTCACCGTACGCCCGTTCATGCCGATAACAGCCGGAACCGGCGCGGTCGAACGCGCCGTGGTTGATCTATGGAGGACGCGGCGATGAGTCGACCCAGAGTGTTGGTTGTTGAGGACGAGCGAGTGGTCTCGCTTCTCCTGACGCGCACACTCGAAGCCGCCGGCTATTCGGTGACCGCATGCGGAGACGGGCTCGACGCTTTGGAAATAGGGCTGGGACGGGATTTCGACCTCGTACTTCTCGACCAGAGAATGCCGGGCCTGCTCGGCCTCGAGGTCCTGCAGAGGTGGACTGCAGCAGGTCGGGAGTTCCCGGTCATCATGATC
The DNA here is from genome assembly GCA_035471805.1 of Acidimicrobiia bacterium. Lineage (NCBI taxonomy): Bacteria > Bacillati > Actinomycetota > Acidimicrobiia > Acidimicrobiia bacterium. The sequence continues at coordinate 1,394 of DATIPS010000054.1, forward strand.
TCCGGGATTACCGGCGAGGCCGACGTCATCCAAGCCCTGGAAGTCGGCGCGGTCGATTACATCCGGAAGCCGTTCAGCATCCAGGAGGTTCTGGCCCGGGTCAAGGTCCGCTTGCGCGGAGTCGCTTCGTGAACGGTGCCGTCGGCAGCTTGCTCATCGGGCTGGCCGGAGTGTTCGTACTGGCAGCAGGCTCGCTGTTCGTCCTCAAGGTCGCCCGCCGCCGGCAGCGCGACCGGCGGGTCGGGAGGAAGAACCGTTTCATCGACATGGTCGGTGGACTGGTGGTCGAGGGAGAGTGGAACGCACGCGTATTCAGGCGATATGCAAGCGATGAACTCTTTCGGGAGGTACTGCTCGAGTACCTGCGAATGATCGCCGGATCCGATCGAGAGCGGCTCATGGCCGTCACCCGGGAGATCGGGATGGTTGCCGAGTACGTGGCGGACCTGCGCGCGGGGGACAAGAACGGGCGGGTGGCCGCAGCCGAGGCGTTGTCCGAGATCGCCGATCCTGAGACGCTGACTGATCTCGTGTTCGCACTCGGCGATCCCGTTCCGGAGGTCAGGGTGCAGGCGGCCGCAGCACTGGCGAAGATCGGTGACGGCCGTGCCGTCAAGAGCCTTCTTGCGGCAATGGATCAACAGGACGACATGAGCGCCCAGCGACTGGCCGATGCTCTCTACGGCTTCGGTGCAGTAGCGGTGCAGGAGGCTGCTCGCTATCTCTCGAGTCCGGGCAAGTACCGCCCCTTGATCGCCAGAACCCTTGGTCTCATCGGCGACATCAACGCAGAAGATGCGTTGATCCAGGCCCTCGATTCGCCCGATCAAAGCCTGCGGATTCGTGCGGCGGCGGCCCTGGGTCGAGCCGGTACACACAGGTCCGTTCCGTACCTGCTCGAGATGCTCGGCGATGACCAGTGGGAGGTGCGCGCACAGGCTGCCACGGCAGTCGGGAGACGCCTGGATCAAAGGGCCGTGCCCTGGCTCAAAAGGGCGCTCAGCGACGACTCTTGGTGGGTACGGCACAACGCCGCCGCCAGCCTCGTCGAAGTTCCCGGCGGACCCGACGCATTGCGCCTTGCCCTCGATCATCCGGATCCCTATGCCAGGGACGCGGCTGCTGCTGTGCTCCTCTCCTCAGGCATGGCCGGTGAGGCCGTCGGCGATCTGACCTCGGACGATCCGCTCGTCCGCAACCCTGCGATGGACCTCGTCATGAAACTCGCCAGAGCCGGGAAGGGAGCATTCCTCGTCAACGAAGGAGTGCCGCCCGAGCTCGTGAGTCGACTCCATCATGCAGGGCAGTCTCATTTGCCGGCGGGCTTCTGATGGCGGAAACAGTCCTCCTCTGGATCAACTACGGGATGCTCGGCTACGTCCTGGTGATGGAGCTGCAGATCCTGTTGCTGGCCGGCGCTTCCTACGTCGCTCTGCGGCGGGATAACTTCACCCGGCGGCATGGACGCATCCGTGATCTGGCCACCTCCGACACCACACCCCCGATCACGATCATCATCCCGGCCCACAACGAGCAGGCCGGAATCGTGGAGTCGGTGCGATCCACCGCCATGCTCCACTATCCACGTCTCGAGATAGTCGTTGTTAACGATGGAAGCACCGATCTCACCGTTCAGCGCCTGGTTGAGGCATTCGACATGGTGCCGATCGACTTCCCGTTCCGCCCCGCCATCAGTACCAAACCGATTCGTCGGATCTACCGGAGCCGGATGCCGCTGCCGCTGGTGCTCGTGGACAAGGAAGGGGGTGGGAAGTCGGATGCCATCAACGCAGGAATCAACGTTTCCCAGTATCCGTACTTCATGGCCACCGATGCGGACATGATCATCGAAAGCGAGGCCCTGATCCATGCGGCACGTCACTTCGTTGAGGACCGTGATCGCACGGTCGCAGTGGGCGGCAACGTCCGGCCCTTGAACGGGTCGCGAGTGCGCAGTGGTTCGGTCTCCGAAGTGGACCTGCCCAGGCGGCCGATCGAAATGGTCCAGATCGTCGAATATATCCGCTCATTCCTGGCGACCCGTCCCGGATGGTCGGCCTTCGGCTCACTCTTGATCGTTTCGGGAGCCTTCGGCATGTTCCGCAAGAGCGCAGTCATCGAGGTCGGCGGGTTCCGCAACGATCATCTTGGCGAGGACATGGAGATGACCATGCGGCTGCATCGGCACTATCTCAAGAAGAGACAACCCTACCGGATCGTGTATGCGCCGGATGCCGTCGCCTGGACCGAAGTGCCCAGCACCTGGGGCATTCTGCGGAAGCAGCGGATTCGCTGGCATCGAGGTCTGATTCAGGTGATATGGCAATACAAGGGGATGATCTTCAACCCGCGTTACCGCCGGGTCGGCCTGATCGGCTGGCCGGTGTTCATCATCTTCGAGTTCATCGCGCCGACGGTCGAGTTGCTCGGATGGGTGATCGTGCCGGCATCGATCGCTTCCGGATTCGTTCAGGCTGCGGTCGCCCTGCCGCTGGCGATCGCTGCGCTGCTCTTGGGCGCGATCAACTCGGTCGTTTCGCTGTTTCTCGACGATCGCTTCGGATATTTCGGGAAGGCCGGCCAGACCCTCCGACTGCTCTTCTACTCGCTAGCCGAACACATCGGGCTGCGGCAGATGAGCGTGTGGTGGAGGTTCCGGGCGATGTTCTGGAACCGTTCCAGGAAGGTGTGGGGCGATATGCAGAGGACCGGCGTCGGGAATCTCGCGGGTTCTCCCGGCGAAGAGATCGGAACCGCCTGATACTCTTGGGGGGCCGACCGAAGGGGAGTCATGGCTGAACCGGTCCCGGTGGTGAGCAGCGTGGTGTTCGATTGCGCGGACGCCCATCTCGTATCCCGCTTCTGGATGGGCTTGCTGGATACCGAAGTAGCGGCCGAGTTCGCCGGTTTCATCTGGTTGAAGCCGCAATCCGGAGGGTCGCTGCAACTGGCATTCCAGGAGGTGCCGGACCCGACTCCCGGTAAGAACAAGCTGCACCTCGATGCCCACCACGAGGATCTCGAGACCGTGACCGAGCGTGTGGGCGGATTAGGCGGCGCCCTGGTCGGGACCCACAACGTTCCCGGATTTGTCTGGAACGTTTACGCCGATCCGGAAGGGAATCAGTTCTGCGTGGGCCACGAAGTCGAGCCGGGCTGAGCGCTGTCTACGGGACGACGATGACCACCGTGCCGATCGGCGTCCACGCGTAGAGAGCTTCCGCCTCGGCATCGGATTGTCTGACACATCCGGCGCTCAAGAACTGCCCCAACTCGTCTTCCGATTGCATCGGTTCTCCGTCGGATCGGCGGGGGATGGCGTGAAACCCTATGGATGCGGTTCTCCCGTAGGCGAAGCGCACCATGTGTTCCATTGTGATCCCGTGATGGCTCCAGGCAAGGGGCGACTTCGAGTAGACGGTATATGTGCCGGGATCCGGTACTCCTTCACGGCCGGAGACGAGGTACGAGTCCACCACCGTGTCGTTCTGGTCGATCATCCAGATCCGTTGCTGGGCGTTGGCGTAGATGATGCGCTTTCCCTGCCCGACGTCGGGGGGTGAGGGGAACGGCCGGGCGGGAGGGGTGAGAGGATTCAGATCCAGGGCTCTTGCCAGGAACACGGCTGCCTGCCGGCGAGGGAGAGCGCCATAGGGGCAGAAACGGCCGGTGGCGCAACCCCTCGTGATCCCGGCCGCGGCGAGAGCGTTGATCGATGCTTCGTGAATCGTCAGCGAATCGTCGAAGAAGAGGTCGGTGTCCGCAGCCGGAAGGTCGAACGCACGCACCAGGAAGGTGGCCAGCTCTCCCCGGGTCACCGGAGCCGATCCACAGAACCTATCGGTGCCGCATCCGCCGGTGATGCCCGCTTCCGCCAGCGAGTTGATCGACGCTTCGTGAGCCGACCCGTTGTCATCGACGAAGAAGTCGCTCGCCGCGGGCCGCAGAGCAAGTGCTCTGGCGAGCATGGTCGCCAACTCGGCGCGGGTGACCGTCTGATCGGGACAGAAACGATCGCCCGCCGGCGGGTTGCAGCCTGTGGTGATTCCCTCTGCTGCCACAGCCTCTATGAAGCCTTCGGCGGCGGTCCCGTCGTCATCGACGAACGTTCCTCCTGGTGGAAGCTCACCGGTCTGGGCTGCGACAGGGGTGGTCGACGGGAAAGCAATCAGCATGATCACCATTCCCGCGGCTAAGAGACCGGACGGGCGCGTCCCCGGGCGCATGCTCCTTCATCGGCACTCGGCCCGGAACCTTTATCCAGAGCGAGGAGGATTTGCCGTTCGCCGAGCCGGTCACGACGTCCCAGACCGGCGGGACTACCGGTTACCGGCGCCCGGGACCGCAGTGCTGCGACTCGAGTCCACCTACTCCTCGTAGCCCGGGTGCAGCAGCCTGGTCCCGCCGCCCGCCACGGTGGGCAGGTGCGGCATCGAGCCTGCCAGCCCCCTGAGGAGCACGTACATATCCGCCACGGGCTCCAACGAGTACGCCTCCCCGTCTGTGGCCGGCCGGGTGGGTGTGACGTCGATTACCTCGAGCGTGCCCGGTTCCAGCCGGGCCGTGAATCCGGGGGTCGAATACTCGACCGACCCGTTCAGAGTCATTCGGTGTGTCTCGCCGCCTACCCGGCTCTCGATCGAGCCGTCCTCGAAGATCATGAAGGCGTTGCCCACCTGGGCCTCGAAGTCCTCCCGGTCCAGGTACAGGCGCGGCTTGTCTACGTATGGTCGTCCCGAAGTCGGACATGCCGTCGTGCAGTTGCCGCATTCGTTGCAGAAATCCGTGAGGACGGCGATCTGGAACTGCTGGTCCGCTCGATACGGCGAGGTGCCGCCGGCCGTCAACTCACCTCCCGACGCAGTCAGGGTCGCCAGGTCGGTCCGGAACGGGTCCATCTCGTAGGTCATCAGTGCCATGTTCGGGCACACCCCGACGCACAAGGAGCAGATGAGATGGCAGTCGAGGCACCGGGCTGCCTCGGCCATGGCTTCCTCGGCTGTGAACCCGACGACCGTTTCCTCGAATCCGTCACGCTCGGACAGTGCCGTGTGCGACACGGGGACGCGATACTCCCGCCGGGACCTGCGGACGACCATGTCCTGGAGATCCACCTGCGGGTTTTCGACGGGTGGAGCCGATCCGTTGAGAGAGGAGGCGATGGAAGCTGCCACGGCTTTCCCGTCGGCCGCCGCCTTGACGATCGAGGACGGGCCGTGGGCGGCTACGTCTCCACCGGCGTATACGCCGGGGACGGTCGTTTCGAAGGTCGCCGGATCGACGACCAGGTAACCCTTCGCAGTCAACTCCGGCGTCTCGCCGTCGAAGAAGTCCAGAACTGAATGCTGGCTGATGGCCAGGATCATCGTATCGAGGGGAATCTCGAACTCCGAGTCGGGCACGTCGAAGGGGATCTTCCGCCCTGAGGAGTCCCGTTCGCCGGTGTACCGGGTCCGGGTGCAGACGAGTCCGGCCAGCGCTCCGTCCTCGATGTGCAACGACGACGGACTGGCCAGCTCGACTATCTCGATGCCCTCTTCGAGGCATGCATGAACCTCTTCGCGATCGGCAGGCATCTGGTCGATGGTGCGCCGGTAGATGATCGACACTTTCCCCGCACCGGTGCGGAGGGCGGAGCGAGCACAGTCCATGGCGGTGTCTCCGGCACCGATGATGCCCACCCGGTGGCCGATCGGCACCGGATCGCCTTCGCGCACACTGCGGAGATACCTGAGGGCGTCCAGCACGCCGTCGGCATCCTCGCCCGGCAGTCCGAGCTGCTTGGCCAGTTGCGCTCCGACTGCCACGAAAACGGCTTCGTATCCCTCCCGGCGGAGGCCGTCCAGGGAGAAGTCGACACCGGCCTTCATCCCATAGCGGATTTCGACACCGAGCGACTCGAGGACCGCGACGTCCTGGTCGATGACGGTCTGCGGGAGCCGGTAGGAGGGGATTGCCCCACCGACCATTCCACCGGCATAGGGGTGGGCTTCGAATATCGTCACGCCGAATCCTGCGTAGGCGAGTTCCTGCCCCGCGGACAGGCCGGCCGGCCCGGCTCCGATGATGGCAATCTTCTTGCCCGTTCCCGGTTTGCGGGTGAACAGCACCGGTTGCTCCTCGTGCTCCATGATGAACCGCTTCATGTGCCGGATGGCCAGTGGCTCGTCGAAGTGGGTACGGATGCAGGTGTTCTCGCAGAGATGATCACATACTCGCCCGAGGATCGAAGGGAGGGGGTTGTCCTCCCGGGTCAGCCTGACGGCCTCGAGGAAGTCGCCGTTGCGCACGGCGTTCATGTACTGCGGGACCTTCTGGTCCACGGGGCACTCGTCCAGGCACGGTGCTTCGATGCAGTCGAAGTAGTGGAGGCCGCGCGGAGTCTTCGAACGATCCGTCCGGAAGGACTCTTTCCGGTAACGCCAATCGGATCGCACCTCGTCGGCGTAGTGGCGGAGATTCAGCCGCGCCAGCACCCTGCCCACCAACCCGACCAGAGCCTCGGATCGATCGAAATCGCTCCCTGCCTCGACAGCCCAGGCGCGGGTTACCTCAACGGCAGGGCGGTCGATCGACTCCGAACGGAGAGCTTCGGCCAGTCCACGACACGAGTCGAGGTCCAGGTTCAGACCGCTGTCGGTGAGTGCGGAGTAGCGGAGCAGCGGGGCGAACTCGTCGAGGTTGGCGTCGCGCAAGGCGGACTTGGCAACGAAATCGGACAGATCCTCGGCGCCCACATCGTCGATCGCCTTCTCGAGGTGCTCGATGTACTGGAGCATTCGAAGGTAGCCGCCGGACTTGAGCAGGTCCGAGCACACGGTGACCGTCTTCATTCCGGACTTGAGCAGACCGGCGACGTTGAACGCATCCGCCCCACCGGCGAATGACAGCAGCAGATCGCCCCGGAAATCCTCCGAGATGCGCATAGCCAGATTGGCCGTGACGGCGTGCAAAGCGCGGCCGGAGAGATACATCATGTCGTCCGCCTCGAAAACCGTGCGCCAGTTGTTCACCTCGAGCGTGTTCGAGAGTTTCAAGCCGAAGGTGAGGTTGTGTCCGGCCGCCACCCTCCTGAGGTTGTGAAACATCGGCACGGCGTCGGCGTACTTCAAATCGTGGCCGAACGCTTCGTCGGGGATCGGAACATCGTCGAAGCCGAGGTCTTCGTTGATGATTCCGCGTACGCGGTCGGCGCCGAGCAAGGTCGGGTTGCACTTCACCGAGGTGTGAAGCTGCCGCTCATCGAGCAGGTATTCGGTGATTCGTTCGATCTCATCCGGAGGGCAGCCGTGCATCGTCGAGAGCGTGATGGTGTTGGAGATCTGGGTCGGTATTTCGAGATTCCGAACGTCGGGATACCGCTGAGCGACGATTTCGACGTAGGCCGGAAGGTAGGCCGAGGCGTCACGCATGGTGTCGAGGAACCACTGCACGTTCGGCTTCAGGATCCCCTCGAGGTTGTAGCCGACGCTCATGTTGAAGATCATTCCGGGTCGGTCGCCGGGGAAACCAAGCTTGTGGTGCAGAGCGTGGATGAGCACCCAGGCTCTCAGATACTCATCGAACGATTCGAATACCTTGAGCTCCTGCGACCACTCGACGTTGTATCCCTCGTCTTCTATGTCGATGCAAGGTTTGTTGACGTCCAGTTCGTCGAGGGTCTGCACCGTCTTGAGTTCGATGAATCGGGCGCCGACCAGCCATGAGACGATGATGTTCTGGGCCATCTGCGTGTGCGGTCCTGCGGCGACGCCGAATGGCGTTTCCAGCCACTGGCCGTACTTCTCGAGTCCGAAGCGATCGCCGGCGGACGGCTCGAAGAAGGCAGAGCGCGGAACGCCGAACAGGGAGTTCTTCTGCTCGAGTTCATCGAAGACCCAGTCGGTCAGCTGCTCCATCGAAATGGGATGGAATCGATCGGACATCTCTTGGCTCCTATGGATTCAGAGTCGGGAATGAAGGCGAGCTGCCTGCTCTGCAGCTTTGGCGCGCACTTCATCGGCATCGACCCGCGTTGTCTTGCCATCTTCGAAAACGGTTTCGCCGTCGACCCTGACCTCGAGCGGCCGCACTCCCGGTGTGAAGGCGATGTGCCACGGGTCCATCGGCTCGTACGACCAGGTGACTTCATCGTTGCGAGCTTCCGGCATGATGTCCCAGCCGGTCTCCAACCACGACCAGGCACGATCGGGTCCGGCGGTGACATCGACGGACCGCTGCATGACGTAGGCGAGTCGGAACGATTCGATCACGTTGGCGCCGATACCGTCGGTGCCCAGCGCCACCGGGTTGGAGAACCGGGCGGGGTTGGCGTATCCGACGCCGTTGTTCAGGTTCGAACGCGGATTATGGAGAATCGTGCCGTGCAGATGATGCTCGGTCGGAAGGTGCACGCAATGGCTGAGCAGCCAGTTGTCGCGGGTCAGCCCTGCCAGCCGGGACGGCGCGTCCTTGTCTCCGATGCCCTCTGCCACATGAATGTGAACGCCGACGCCTAGGTCGTTCGCCAGATGAGCTGCGTGGCGCAGCGACTCATCCGAGCACGTGAAGGCGGCGTGGATCCCCACCAGGCCCTTGTTGCCCTCCTTGATGAACCGTTCGTTTTCGGCGAGGCCGCGCCTGGCTCCGTCGACGCCGTGGCGGTCGGTGATGCCGTAGGCCGGGAGAACCCGTACGCCGACTTCTGCGCAGGCTTCGGCGATCACGCTCAGGCTGCCTTCGATGGCGTTCGGCGACTCGTGGTGGTCGACTATCGCAGTGGTGCCGGCCTCCAGTGCCTCGACTGCACCGAGCATGGCCGACCAGCGAATCATCTCCAAGTCCAGGGCCGTATCGAGACGCCACCAGATTTGCTCGAGGATCGTCTGGAAGTCTGTCGGGGTCTTCGGGGGAGGAGGCATTCCTCTGGCCAGAGCCGAGTAGAGGTGGTGGTGGGCACAAACCAATCCGGGTGTAGTCGCTGCCATATCGCTCCTCTCGGCTACCCAAGCTAGCGGGCCGGCTTCCTCGTTTCCCATCTCGCAGGGGAATCTCACCATTGAGCGCTGCCCGGCGCGCCGGGTGTGATCCGGAATGAGCGTGGCCGTCGGCAACTATCCTGGTTGAGTCTTCTTCCTGCTCCGGTCGTGTAGCTCCCGGCCCGGGCAGACGTGGAGCTTGTCGAGTGAATGCGGGGTATGGGATGCGAACGATCACGATGTACCACAGGCCTACGAGCCTCGGTGAGGCGTTAGATCTCATGGCCAGGGAAGGAGTGAGTTCGGTAGTGGTGGCCGGCGGGACGGTCGTCAACTCGTCGCCTCATCCACCGGACACAGAAGTCATCGATCTTCAAGCCATCTGCGGCAACACGATCGAGAACGAGAATGGCCGCCTGGTCATTGGCGCAATGACCCGGTTGCAGACCCTCGTTGAGAATCCGGCGGTTCCGTCGCTGCTGCGCGAGCTGACCTACCGTGAAGGTCCCAACACCCTCCGTAACGCCGCCACGATTGGCGGCACCGTGGCGGCGGGTGACCCCGACAGCGAGCTGCTGGCAGGTTTGCTGGTCTTCGAAGCAACGGTTCGAGTCGAGCACCAGGGCCGCACCTCGACTCTGCCGGTTGCGGATCTCCTCGCCGACCGGCGACTGATCGAAGGCGGGATCATCAGCTCGATCTCCGTCGCCACCGGCGGAACCACCGCCTCGGCCAGGACCGGGCGCACTCCCGCAGATGTTTCGATCGTTGCCGCAATCGGGCGATCTGCCGGTGACGGTGTGCTTCTGGCGCTGACCGGGGTTGCCGCCACGCCGATCCTCGCCACGCGCGAGACGATCGCACATCTCGATCCGTCCGGCGATTTTCGCGGTTCGGCCGATTATCGGATCGACCTTGCCGGGACCCTGGCCGGCCGAGTCTTCGATCAGTTGGGAGGTGTGGCGTGAAGATCGACCTGAGAGTGAACGGAATCGATCGATCCTTCGACTGCGCGCCACACGAGTCTCTTCGAGCTGTGCTTCGCCGGGAGGGCCTCTTCAGCGTTCGTTTCGGGGCCGAGACCGGCGAGACCGGGGCGGACGCCGTTCTGCTCGACGGCCGGTTGGTCTCCTCCGAGATCATGCTGGCCGCCCAGGCCGGTGGGCACAGCGTCGAGACCGTCGAAGGCCTGAACCCTGCACGGGGGCTTCATCCGATCCAGGAGGCCTTCGTCGCCTCGGGCGCCATCCAGTCGGGATACTCGACCCCGGCCATGATCCTCGCCGCCAAGGAGCTGCTCGACCGCAATCCTGATCCCACCGAGGTCGAGGTGCGGGATGCGTTATCCGGAATCCTCGATCGCGAGACCGGCTACCTGCGGCCGGTCCACGCCATCTTGCGGGCCGCGGCAATGCTGCGCGGTGAGGCGATCGCTCCGATTGAACCGGCGCTGATCGAACCCCTCGTCGAGCCCGATCAAGGGCCCGATTTCGGCGCAGTCGAGCGGTGGCTCGACCTTCCGCCGCTGGCTCCGAAGGTCATTCCGAGCCCCGACGTTCCCGAGACCCAGGTGGTCGGCAAGCCCGAGCGGAAGGTCGACGCCGTCAAGCTCGCCAAGGGTCATCCTGCGTTCGTAGACGACATCGAACTGCGCGGGATGCTCTACGCCAAGATGCTCTACAGCCCGCATGCCCATGCCCGGATCGTCGGTATAGACGACTCGCGCGCCCGGGCGCTTCCCGGCGTTCATGCCGTTCTCCACCACGAGAACGTGGCCCGGGTCAGGTATGCCTCCGGCGGTCAGAGCTACCCGAATCCGCTCCCTTACGATCAGGTCAGCTTCGACAACAAGGTCAGGCACGTTGGAGACCGGGTCGCCGTGGTAGCCGCCGAGTCCATCGAGATCGCCGAGGAGGCCGTCTCTCTGATCGATGTCGAGTACGAAGTCCTGCCCGCGGTGTTCGACGAGAACGAGGCCATTTCCGGTCATGCGCCGATCATTCACGACGAACCCGACATGGAAGGTGCCTTCGACGCCGCTCGCAATATCGTCCAGCACATCGAAGCTGAGGTGGGGGACATCGAGGCCGGACTGGCCGGCGCGGATCACGTGTTCGAGCGGACCTTCCGGGTGCATCAGGTTCAGCAGGCGCCGATTGAGCCGCACATCGCCATCTCGTGGTTGGACAGCGATGAACGGCTCGTCATCCGGACCTCGACCCAGGTTCCTTTCCACGTCCGCCGGATGGTTGCCCCGCTGCTCGGCCTCCCCGTCCGGCAGGTGCGGATCATCAAGCCCCGCATCGGTGGTGGTTTCGGGGTGAAACAGGAGATGCTGATCGAGGATATCGTCGGCCATCTGACCCTTGCCACCGGGCGCCCCGTGCGCCTCGAACTGAACCGGCAGGAAGAGTTCGTCTCGAGTCGAACACGACATCCGCAGACGATCACGTTCACGACGGGTGTCAAGAGCGACGGAACCCTGGTCGCTCAGAGAATGCGGACCGTGGCCAACACCGGCCCCTACGGGACGCACGCACTGACGGTACAGATGGTCAGCGGGCTGCGCGGTCTGAGTTCCTACAACTCCCCGAACAAGAAGTTCGACTGTGACGTGGCCTACACCAATGTTCCCGTCGCCGGCGCGTACCGCGGTTACGGCGCGCCGCAGGCGCTGTTTGCCCTCGAGTCGCACATGGAGGACATTGCGACGGCGCTCGGGATGGATGTTCTCGAGTTCAGACGCAAGAACTGGACCAAGGTCGGCGATCCGCTGGACGTGGCGGCCGAGCTCGGCGAAGGGGCGGCCGAGATGAAGTTCATTCCCGTGGTCACCTCCAGCGGGATGGATGAGTGTGTTGCCCAGGGACAGCGCGCCGTTGGGTGGCATCGCCGCTACGACCCCGAATGGGTGAGTCCGAGCGATCGTCCCCACATCCGGCGTGGCATCGGCTTCGCGATGTGTATGCACGGGAGCGCCATTTCCGGACTCGATATGGGCGGTGCGAGTCTCAAGATCAACGACGACGGATCGTTCAACCTCCTCATTGGAGCCACCGATCTCGGTACCGGAGCCGACACGATCCTGGCGCAGATCGCGGCAGAGGTGCTGGGCGTGCCGACTGAGGAGATAATCGTCTATGCCGCCGACACCGACATGACGCCGTTCGATGTGGGTGCCTATGCCTCGAGCACCACCTATGTGTCGGGCATGGCCGTCAAGAAAGCCGCCGACGAAGTCCACCGGCAGATCGTCACCCGGGCTGCGTTGATGCTCGATGTCGACTCCCCCGGCGAAATCGTCCTGCGCGACCGGGCGGCCTTTGCCACGGATGGACGCTCGGTGACTCTGGCGGAGGTGGCGTTGCATTCGCTTCACCAGGACGATCAGCACCAGATCATGGCCACCGCGTCCTATGTCGCCCCGGATTCCCCGCCACCGTATGCCGCACAGTTCGCCGAGGTGGAGGTGGATGTGGAAACCGGACAGGTCACCGTCTACGCACTCGTGATGGCGGTCGACTGCGGAGTACCGATCAATCCCATGACTTCGGCGGGACAGGTAGAAGGGGGGATGGTTCAGGCACTCGGATACGGCCACTGTGAGGAAATGGCTCTCGACGAGGACGGGCGGATGGTCAATGCCCGGTTCGGACCGTACAAGCTCTATCGCAGCGACGAGATGCCCCGGATCGAGGCATACCTGGTGCAGACAATGGAGAAATCGGGTCCGTTTGGGGCCAAGGCGATCGCTGAAATCCCCAAGGACGGGGTGGCGCCGGCGATTCGCAACGCGATCTTCAATGCAACGACGGTCGCCATCGACAACATTCCGTTCACGCCCGAGCGGGTGTGGCGGGCTTTGCAGGACCGCTGACTCCCGTGACCTCAGGAGACAACGCCCGGGTGCTGAGCGAGCTGGCTGCCGCAGTGGAGAGCGGTCGTCCGGTAGCTCTGGCCACCGTCGTCCAAACCCGGCGTTCGGTTCCGCGCAGAGCGGGCACCAAGATGCTGGTCTTCGGCGACGGCCGTACCGTGGGCACGGTCGGCGGCGGAGCGATGGAGGCGGCGGTCATCGAGGAGGCACTCGCCGCCATCGCGACAGGCACCAATAGTCTGTTGGAATACGATCTCTTGAATCCCGCCGACGGGGATCCTGGGATCTGCGGCGGCGAAGTGAAGATCTACCTGGAGCCCTATATGCCACCTCACACGGTCTATGTCATCGGCTGTGGCCACGTCGGTCGCAGTGTGGTCGATCTGGCCCACTGGCTCGGCTACCGGACGATCGCGGTCGACGATCGTGAGGACCTGGTATCGGAAGAGGCGTTGCCGAACGCCGACGTACGGTTCAACGGGTCGGTGGACCAAGCCGTGGCCGAATATCCGATTTCCGTCGACTCGTCGATCGTGGTCGTGACCAGGAGCACCGATCTCGATGTTGCCGCCCTGCCGCACCTGGTGGGTTCGGCGGCCCGTTACGTCGGCGTGATGGGTAGCGCCACCCGCTGGCGAACGACCCGGGACCGTCTGATCAGGGCGGGAGTGCCTGTTGAAAGCCTCGACCGTGTGCATTCGCCGATCGGCATAGAAGTTGGCGCCGAGACCCTCGAAGAGATCGCCGTCTCCATTCTGTCTGAGATCATCAAGGTCAACCGGACGGTCGGGGTCTAGTGCTCTTCGGTGAGCACCCGATCGTCGTCCGTGGTGGCGGTGATCTCGCCACCGGCGTCGTGTATCGATTGTGGCGTGCCGGGTTCCCGGTCGTAGTCACGGAGCTCGCCCGTCCGCTGACGATCCGGCGCACGGTGGCCGTTTCCTCCGCGGTATCCGAGGGAGAGTTTCGAGTTGAAGGCCTCACGGCAGTCCGCGTCGACTCGGCCGCCGGCGCCGTCGCGACGGCCCTGAGCGGTCGGGTTCCCGTACTGGTCGATTCAGGACTTCCCGAGTTACCGGACCGTCCGTTCGCCGTGATCGACGCCCGGCTGGCAAAACGAAACATCGATACGTCGATCGGCGACGCACCGCTGGTCGTGGGCCTGGGGCCCGGGTTCAGCGCCGGGTTGGACTGCCACGCGGTCGTGGAGACGATGCGAGGCCACCGTCTCGGTCGGGTGATCCTCGACGGCTCGGCCGCCCCGGACACCGGTGTGCCGGGGGTAGTCGGCGGAGAGTCCGAGAAGCGGGTGGTGCGTGCATCGACCTCGGGCACGCTGGTGTGGCGGGTGGCCATCGGCGACGCAGCCCACGCCGGTGAGGTGCTCGGCGAGATAGGCGGCGAGGCCATCGAGGCACCGCTCAGCGGAGTTGTCCGCGGCCTGCTGTCCGAGGGTGAGACGGTACGGGGGCTCAAGATCGCCGACATCGATCCCCGGGCGGATGCATCCGCGTGTTTCGAGATCTCCGACAAGTCGCTGGCAGTAGGCGGGGGAGTTCTGGAGGCCGTGCTGGCGTGGCTGGGCCGGAAGGGATGACCCTGGCCGGGCAGCTGGGGGTCCGGCAGCGCGAACTCATTGCGCTGGTCGGGGGCGGAGGGAAGTCGACCCTCATGTTTCGGCTCGGCGCCGAACTCGCCGCAGGAGGCCGGCGCGTGATACTGACGACCACAACGAAGATGGGCCGCAGCCAGATCGAGGCGGTTCCGAACGTGTGCGATTCGATCGATGGCACTCTGGCGAGTCGGCCGCAACCGGGTCCGATCATGCTGGTGACCGGTGGGGATTCACACAAGGTCACGGGTCCGCGACCGGAGGAACTGGACACGCTGGCACGCCACCCCCTTGTCGACTTCGTGGTCGTGGAAGCCGACGGCGCGCACGGCAGGCCACTCAAAGCTCCGGCCGCGCACGAACCGGTTGTGCCGTCGTCGACGACGATGGTCGTGATCGCCATGGGCATCGATGCTGTGGGGGGGAGGCTGATGGACGTTGCTCACCGGGTTGAGCGTGCCGTTGCGTTCACGGGCTTCGACCCCGATCGAGTCATGACGCCGGAGGATTGCGCACTTGTCCTGAGCCATCCGGAGGGTGCCCTCCGCAAAGCGCCCGCCGGAGCCAGGGTGGTGGTGGCATTGACCAAGGTGACCGGCGATTCGGCAGGCACGGCAGAGAGGGTTCGCCGCGCGTTGGCCGGCCATCCGGCGATCGACGATGTGGTTGCGATCCGGGCTCGATGAACCAGGTCTGTCGGCGTGGTCCCGGCCGGTCGGCGGCGCTACCGTCAGTTCCATGGTTTGGGAACCGGAAGTGGAACAGCTCCGCCGGCGAAAGGAAATGGCCGAAGAGCTCGGCGGAGAAGAGCGCGTTGCCCGACACAGGGCATCGGGCAAACTCACGGTCAGGGAGCGGATCCGGGCGCTCGTCGACGAGGGTTCGTTCCGTGAGGTGGGTTCGACGGCCGGCTTCGCCGCGTACGGGGACGACGGCGAGCTGGTCGAGTTCGTCCCGGCGAACTTCGTATTCGGCCGTGCCGAGATCGACGGCCGGCCGGTGGTGGTAGCAGGCGACGACTTCACGGTCAGAGGTGGTTCCTCGGACGCGGCAATCTGGAGGAAAGCCGTGTATGCGGAGCAGCTGGCCCGGGAACTCAAGCTTCCAATCATCCGGCTCGTGGACGGTTCGAGCGGCGGAGGGAGCGTCAAGTCCTACCACGACATTGGACGCACCTATGTCCCGCCGCTGCCGGGTTGGGCGGATCAGACGGCCCTGCTCTCGGAGGTCCCGGTAGTAGCAGCCGCGCTCGGCTCGGTCGCCGGACTGGGCGCGGCCCGGGTGGCGGCCAGCCACTTCTCCCTCATGGTTGAAGGCACGTCGCAGATCTTCACCGCCGGCCCGCCGGTCGTCGCATACGCAACCCACGAGGACGTAGATAAGGAGCAGTTGGGGGGCGTTGAGATTCACGGAGTGAACGGCACCGTCGACAACGTTGCCCGTTCTGAGGAGGAAGCCTTCTGGCAGATCAGGGCCTTCCTCTCCTTCCTTCCCCGTCATGTCGGGCAACCGGCTCCACGCCGGACATCGACAGACGATCCGGCACGACGCGAAGAGCGGCTGCTGTCGGTCATACCCCGGAACCGCCGGGCGGGCTACGACCCGTTCGATCTGATCCAGATGATCGTCGACACCGAGTCCCTGTTCGTGATCGGGTCGGGCTGGGGACAGTCGGTGGTTACCGGATTGGCGCGCCTCGATGGCCATCCGGTCGGAGTGCTGGCTTCTGACCCGAACCAGCTCGGCGGGACGCTGACCGCGGACGGCTCCGACAAGCTGAGGAGGTTCGTCGACCTGTGCGACACCTTCCACCTTCCCCTGGTCAATCTCGTCGACCAGCCGGGGTTCGCCGTTGGAGTGCAGGCCGAGGGCGAGGCGACCATCCGCCGCGGGGTCACCGCGATTGCCGCCCTCTACCAGTTGTCCGTGCCCGTGTTCACCGTGATTCTGCGTCGTGCTTTCGGCGTCGCCGGGGCGGCGCTGGTCGACAGGGGAGAGCCCGACGTTCGAGTCGCCTGGCCGAGCGGAGATTGGGGGTCGCTACCTCTGGAAGGCGGAGTGGAAGCGGCTTACCGGAGGGTTCTCGCCGACTCCGATGATCCCGATGCGCTGCGAGACGAGTTGCTGGCCGGCTTCGAGGCGATTCGGTCACCCTTCCGCACGGCCGACGCGTTCGATATCGAGGAGATCATCGACCCGCGCGATACACGTCCGATCCTGTGTGAATGGGTGAATCTGGTGTGGGACACGATCGAGCCGGGGCCTCGAACACGCGGTTACAGGCCCTAGTTACTTCTGGATCGGTTGGTGGATTCCCATCGGGAGTCGGTTGCGCCAGATTCCGTCCACCTCGTGGTAGGCGGCGGCCACCGCGCCGGCCGTGGGAACCAGGCCGATCTCGCCGACGCCCTTGATACCGTAAGGCGCCCTCGGCTGGGGTACCTCGACGAGCACGGCCTCGATTTCCGGGATGTCCTTGGCCCGGAGGATCCCGAGGCTGCGCAGCGTCATGTTGGTCGGCCTCCCGAGTTCGTCGGTGGGGAACTCCTCGGTGAGGGCATAACCGAGGCCCATGTGGACGGCGCCTTCGATCTGGCCTTCGACGAGCTGCGGGTTCATCGCCCGGCCGATGTCATGGACTGCGATCACTTTCTCGATGGTTCCCGTCTCGGGGTCCGCGATGACCAGTTGAGCGGCGTAGCCGAATGCCGAATGGATGACCGGGTTCTCCAGGCCGTCCTCCAGGGCGTTGGTCCAGTCGACCCGGTACTCGCCGACGTAGTCGACTCCCGGTGCCCGTCCTGCCTCGTTGGCGATGCGGCAGGCTTCGGCGACTGATCCGGCCCCCAACAGTGTTCCGCGCGATCCGGTGGTCTGGCCTGCGCCCAGCTCCCTGGTCGTGTCTACGACGACCCGGATCAGGGCCGGGTCGATGTCGAGCTCCTCCGCGGCGATCTGCATGGCCACGGTATGAATCCCCTGACCCATCTCCGTCCAGCAGTGGCGGACCTCGACCGTTCCGTCATCTTCGAACCGGACAACAGCCCTGGAGATCTCGACGAAGCCGTTGCCGAGCCCGGAGTTCTTCAGACCGAGGCCCAGTCCGATTGCCTTCCCCGCCGCCCGGGCGGTGTCGTAGGCGGGTTTCACAGCGTCCAGGCACCGACGCGCTCCGGCCGACCCATCGTCCATGATCTGGCCGGGACCCCAGACGACCCCGGGTGTGATGACATTGCGCGACCGGATTTCCCAACCGCTGATGCCGACCTTCTCGGCCAGCCGGTCGAGAAGGCCCTCTGTGGCGAACTGAGCCTGGTTGGCGCCGAACCCCCGAAAAGCCCCGCACACCGGGTTGTTGGTGCGGACGGCGACCGCTTCGACGTCGATGGCCGGAAACACATAAGGTCCGGCCGCATGTCCGGCGGCCCGTTCGAGCACCTTCATTCCCACCGACGCGTACGGCCCCGAGTCTCCGACCATTCGCATCCGCAACGCCGTCAAGCGGCCCTCCGAATCACAACCTGCCGTCGCTTCGATGCGGATCGGGTGGCGTTTCGCGTGCATCAGCAGTGATTGCTCCCGGGTCAGAGTGCACTTGACCGGTCGTTGCAGCAGATGGGCGGCCAGCGCCGTCTGCCCCTGGTTCGACATGTCCTCTTTTCCGCCGAAAGCGCCGCCGTTGGAGACGAGTTCGACCACGACATCGTCGGTGTCGACGTTGAGGATCGACGCGATCTGATTCCGATCGTCCCATACTCCCTGGCCGCCTGAGTAGACCTTCAACCGGCCGTCTTCCGGAACCGCCAGGGTCGATTCCGGTTCTAGGAAGGCGTGTTCGACGCGCTGGGTGTGGAATGTCTCATGGACTGTGAAGGCCGAGCCCCGGAGCGCCTCGTCCACATCCCCCCTTGCGTACTCCGAGCGAGAGAGAATGTTGCCGTCCAGGCCCCACACTGCATCTTCATCGGAGGTGAGGGCCGCGTCTGCCGTCGTGAAAGGTGCCAGGACGTCGTATTCGACATCGACGAGCCCGGCAGCACGGCGGGCGACGTCGACGCTGTCGGCGACGACGACCGCGAGAACGTCCCCCAGGTAGGAGGTGCGTCCCCCCTCCGGAATGAAGACCGGCCAATCGGTGTGAATGATGCCCACTCGCAGTTGGCCGGGAACGTCCGCGCCCGTGTATACGGCTACGACGCCTTCTGTTTCCTCGGCCGCCGATGTGTCGATGCGCAGAACGTCGGCCCGCGCATGATCTGCCAGCTTGAGAGCGGCGTGCAGCATGCCGTCGACGACCAGGTCGTCGACGTACCCGCGGTCTCCCAACGCCAACTCGCGTGCCTCATACTTGGCGCCCGACTCTCCAATCCTCCGTGGTAGTTCGGGAGCCGGGACGGTCCCGTCTCTCAGCATCTCTATCGCTTCGAAGATCTTCGTGTAGCCGGTACAGCGGCACAGGTGTCCACCAAGTCGGCCGGCGGTCGTCTCCCTGGTCAGGTCCTTGCCCTTCTGGTCCAGCAAGGTCTTCGTGCGGACGAGGATTCCCGGCGTGCAGAAGCCGCACTGCAGGGCACCGGTGGCTGCGAACGCGGTCGCCAGGCGTTCGCGCTCCCCGGGATCGAAACCCTCGAGTGTCGTGACCTCTCTCCCGGCCGCCTTGTTCATGTCCACCAGGCAACTCTGGATGGCCTTGCCGTCGAGGAGCACCGTGCAGGCTCCGCATTGTCCCGAAGGCGAGCACCCGTCCTTGGGCGAGGTGACATGAAGCTCTTCACGCAGAGCCGCCAGCAAGTGAGGATGATCAGAACGAACGGAGACGGGACCACCGTTGAGGCGGAAACTGGTGGTCTCTGGAGTCGTGAACGTCATGACACCTTTCTGGACGGCCGCCGGAACATGCTCCAACTGAAGCAACCGGATGTCAAGAGCGCAACCCGGAGACCTATTCGTGTCATAGGACCCCACCGTATGTGCCCCTTGTTCGGTTGACATCGAGCCGGCGTTCGGCGAGCCTCAGCTGAGTTTGCCGGGAAGCGCCGGCAAATCCGCGAGAGGGAGTCGGATCGGGTGGCGACAGCGGACACGAACCGCCGTTCTAGACCTAAGTTCGTCGCGTACCTCGTGCCGCTGATCGCGGTGGTCGTGGCCCTCGGTGTCGGTGCCGTCATGCTCGCCCTGCTCGGCGCCAGCCCGATCGAAGGATTCCGGGCGATGCTCAGGGGAGCATTCGGAAGTAGCGATGCCTTGATCGAAACGGCGCTCAAGGCCACTCCGCTTCTTTTCGTCGGGGTGGGAATCACCATTGCCTTCAGGGCAAACGTCATAAACATAGGCGGGGAAGGGCAAATGGTGGCGGGAGCCCTTCTCTCTACCGCGATCGCTCTTGCCCTGCCCGACTGGCCGGCCGCGGTCATGTTGCCGACCGTTCTGGTGGCAGGCATCGTCGGCGGGGCCGCCTGGGGGGCCGTTCCCGGCGCCTTGAAGGCCTATTACAACGTCAACGAGATCCTCAGCACGATCATGCTGAACGTCGTCGCCGTGCAACTGATGAACTTCCTCTTGCGAGGTCCGATGATCGATCCGGGCGAGCTCGAAAGAGGTACCCGGATACCCCAGACGGCACGGCTTCAGGAGGGGGCAGATCTCCCCTTGCTCTTCGGCGACGGTCGACTCCACATCGGCCCTCTCGTGGCCCTCCTGGCGGCGATCGGCGCCTACGTGCTCCTGTGGCGCACTCCTCTCGGATACCGGGTCCGTGCCGTCGGCTTGAGTCCGGATGCAGCCCGCTATGCGGGCATATCAGTCAAGCGAACGATTGTCCTGGCAATGACCATGAGTGGCGCCATGTCGGGTCTGGCCGGAGCGGTCCTCGTTTTCGGAAGCGAGAGCCACCGGATGGTCACGGACGGTTCGACAGTCGGCTTCACAGGATCGGCGGGGTTCAACGGGATCGTGGCTGCTCTGTTCGGAGGTCTTCATCCGTTGTGGACCATTCCCGCCTCCTTCATGTTCGGCGGCCTCCTCGTCGGCGGTATCGCACTTCAACGGGCCGTGCAAGTGCCGTCGGCGTTGATCATGGCGCTGAACGGGCTCGTGGTCGTCTTTGTGGTGGCCAGCGACAGGTGGAAGAAACGCCTCCAGGAGCAACCCGTGCATGTGGACGACGTGGCGCCGAATCCGCCGCTCCCGGGATCAAGCACGGTTGATGGAGGGGGAGGGCCGTGAGCGAGTTCTTCACTCAAGCGATTCTCATAGCAACGGTGGCGTCGGGCATCCGTCTGGCAGTCCCTCTGTTGCTCGCCTCTCTCGGAGAGACTTTCGGACAACGAAGCGGTGTGCTCAACCTGGGCGTCGACGGGATCATGTTGCTCGGTGCGTTCGGCGGCTACTACACGGTCCTCAAAACGGACAGCGTTTGGCTCGGGTTGTTGATGGGAATAGGGATCGGCCTCATTCTCGGCCTTGTGTCGGCAGTCATCTCGGTCACGCTGAAGGCCGAGCAGGGCATCAGCGGAATCGGTATCTATCTGTTCGGCCTGGGCATGAGCGATCTTCTCTTCCAGAAGCTCGTCGGGACACCGCGACCCGTCGGCAGCTTTCCGAAGCTTGATATCCCGGGCCTCAGCGACATCCCGATACTGGGCGAGATGCTGTTCCAGCACAGCATGATCGTCTACCTGGCTTTCGGTCTGGTCCCCGTGAGCATGTACATCATCAATCGGACGACTTTCGGAATGAACATACGGGCAGTCGGCGAGAACCCTGAGGCGGCGGACAGTCTCGGCGTGAGTGTGGTTCGCACCCGCTATCTGACCGTCACGATGGGAGGGACCCTGGCGGGGATTGCGGGTGCAGCTCTGGCGATAGATCTCGGGATCTTCCAGCAGAACCTGACGAACGCTCAGGGGTTCATCGCCATTGCGCTGGTCTATTTCGGTGCCTGGCGCCCGGCAGGTGTGATGGGGGGAGCGCTTCTGTACGGATTCGTCAACTCCCTGGTTTTGCAGTTCAAGACCCTGGGCATCATCCCGAGAAGCTGGTCGGATATCGCAGCCATGGCCCCTGCCATCATCACGATCCTGGCCTTGGTGCTGGTTGCGAGGAGGTTCCGGCAGCCGGCAGCTCTCACCAAACCTTTCACTAGAGGAGCATGAAAGCGGCGACCGGCTCGCCGGCCGCCATCGAACAGGAGGAAGAATGAGAAGACGACATACAACCTGGTTGGCGCTATTCGCAGCGCTGACGATGGTATTGGCCGCCTGTGGGGACAGTACCGACGACACAACCGCAACCGACGACACGGAGGGTTCGACGGAAACCACGGCGGCGGCTGCCGAACCTTTCCGGATCGCCATCGTCGCCCCGTCGGCTTCGAACGATCTGGCCTTCACCCAGTCGATCGTCGACGCCGTCGATGTGATCAGAAGCGAGATGGGCAACGTTGAGGTTGCCGTGACCGACGGCACCTTCGTCGTCGAGGACGCGGCGGCTGCCATTCGCGGCTATGCGTCTGAGGGCTACGACCTGGTGATCGCCCACGGATCTCAGTACGGCGGCTCGCTTCAGGAGATAGCACCGGACTTTCCCGAGGTCTCGTTCGCGTGGGGAACCGCGGCCGATACGTTCGGGATTCCGAACGTCTACTCCTACGAGGCTGCCTCCGACGAGGGCGGCTATGTGATGGGAGTCATGGCGGCGGCACTCAGCGAGAGCGGAGTCATCGGTGTCGTTGGGCCGATCGAGGTCGGTGACGCCAAGCTGTACGTCGACGGCTTCGCGGCCGGGGTTGTTGCCCAGAATCCGGCGGCGTCCGTCAACATCAACTACACAGGCTCGTTTGGCGACGTTGCTCTCGCTTCCGAGGCGGCTCAGGCCCATGCGGCTGCGGGTGCCGATGTCATGTCGGGTACGGCCCAGATGGTCGTGGGTGCGGTCGGAGTGGCGGACGAGCAGGGGATCCTCTGGTTCGGAACACAAGCGAACCAGTCCTCGCTGGCTCCCGACATCGTCGTGGCTTCTCAGGTCTATCACTGGGAGGTCGTCCTCAGGGACATAATCTCGAACCTCCAGAGCGGCAAGCTCGGCGGTGAGATCTACTCGATCAATCTGGCCAACGGCGGCGAGGTCATCGAGTACAACCCCGGCTACGCGCTTCCCGATGACGTGAGGCAACTCGCCGAGGAGACGATTGCCGGGATCATCGACGGCTCGATCAGCACCGGCGGATAATCGGCCTGCCTATGAGAGAAACTCACACCCGGAGGAGCGGTATCAGGTACCGGGTATCAGGTACCGGGACCCCGCGTGTGCGCACATCGAGGGGCGAGCGAGCTCTGTCGCTCGCCCCTCCGACTCCACTCGAGGGCCTTCCATGAGCGATGTTCCGATGCTCGAAATGCGCGGCATCACCAAGCGTTTTCCCGGTGTGCTCGCCAACTACCGGGTCGATTTCGACCTCCGGTCCGGCGAGGTGCACACCCTGCTCGGCGAGAACGGGGCGGGAAAGAGCACGCTTATGAAGATCCTCTACGGCCTCTATCAGGCCGACGAGGGAGAGATCCTGCTGAACGGCGAGCCGGTGGCGATCCACAGTCCGACTGATGCGATCAAGCGCAACATCGGCATGATTCATCAGCATTTCATGCTCGTTGAGACACTGACCGTTGCCGAGAATGTGGCGCTCGGGCTGCCTTCCGAGCGCGGCTTTCGGACCGATCTCGATGCGGTTTCCGAGAGAATCGAGGTGCTCGCCGAGCGATACGGGCTTTCGATCGATCCGAGTGCGATCGTGTGGCAACTGGCCGTCGGGCAGCGGCAACGCGTGGAGATCATCAAGGCTCTCTACCGGGAGGCGAGACTGCTGATTCTCGATGAGCCGACTGCAGTCCTCACCCCCCAGGAAGTAGACCAGCTCTTCAACACGCTGCGACAGATGACCGCCGATGGTCGAGGGCTGATATTCATCTCCCACAAACTCCACGAGGTGCTGGCGCTGAGTGATCGGATCACCGTGTTGCGGCAGGGTCACGTCACCGGCCGGGTTCCGGTCGAGGGGGCGACTCGAGAGAGCCTCGCCGAGATGATGGTCGGCCGGCAGGTGAAGCTGGTGCCCGACAAGCCCCCGGTGGAGGTCGGCTCGGCGGCTCTGGAGATCAAAGGATTGCGCGTGATGGGGGATCGCGGCCATGAAACGGTGCGCGGCCTCAATCTCGAGGTCCGCGCCGGAGAGATCCTCGGCATCGCCGGAGTTTCCGGGAACGGTCAGCGGGAGATGGCGCAGGCTATCGCCGGGCTCCGGGAGGTCACCGGTGGTTCCATCCGGATCGGTGGGGTGGAAACGACCAACCTGAAGCCGGCCGAGATCCGCAAGCACGGCCTTGCCTATGTCACAGAGGGGCGGCTGCGGGACGGCGCCGTCGCCGATTTCTCCGTCTCGGAGAACATCATGCTGATCGACCATGCCGATCCGAGGTATCTCAACCACGGTCTGATGGATTTCAAGGCGATCCGGGGGCACAGTCAGCTGCTGGTTGACCAATACGCGGTGAAGACACCGACTCTGGATACGCCTGCCAGGAACCTGTCCGGCGGCAACATCCAGAAGATGATTCTGGCGCGGGAGATGTCGGGGACCCCGACCGTGCTCGTAGCCTCCCAGCCGACCCGCGGTGTCGACATCGGAGCAGCCGAATACATTCACAGTCGCCTCGTGCAGCAGCGCTCCGAACACACAGCCATCCTCATGATTTCCGAGGATCTCGATGAGGTGTTCGCTCTGTCGGATCGAATCGCGGTGATCTATGAAGGTCAGATCATCGGCATCGTCGACCCTGCCGGCGCCACGCGCGAGCAGGTCGGCCTGATGATGGCGGGCGTCCGGCCGGAATCCTGACCATGTCCGACGATATGTCTGCGGACGCCCTTCGAGCGGCTCGCCTTCTCGAAACTCTGTGCGCCGTGGTTCCCGATCGCCGGCCGGGGAGTTCGGGAAACGACGAAGCGGTGGCACTGGTGGCCGGAGCGATGGGGGCTTCCGGTTGGAGTCTTGAGTTCCAGGACTTCGATTGCCTGGACTGGGAAACCGATGGCGGCGAGGTGAGGATCGACGGCGCGACAGTCTCGCTCACACCCGGGCCCTACGGTCTCGGAGTGGAAGCGGTTGGCCCGGTTCGGGTATTGCACACTCTGCAAGATCTCGAGCAGGCCGCACTTGCCGGCTCGATTGCGGTGTTGGCCGGTGACCTGGCGTCTGTGCCGTTGACACCGAAGGCGTTTCCGTTCTACGGGTCCGACGAGCATGCGGAGATCATCCGCCTCCTGGAGGCTGGTGCTCCCGAAGCGGTGCTTGCCGTCACGGGGAAACACCCGGAACTGTGCGGAGCGCTCGATCCATTCCCACTCATTGAGGATGGGGACTTCAACATCCCGGTGGCGAGCGTTCGACCGAATGATGCCGGGCCACTGCTGGACGGTGAGGGCGAAGTAGCCACGGTCGAAATCCGCTCTCGTCGGATTCCCTCCCGGGCCCGGAACGTCATCGCTACCAGGGGGCCGCAATCGCCACGGCTGACGGTGATTGCCCACATCGACACCAAGCCCGGCACTCCTGGGGCAGTGGACAACGCCACCGGGGTGGTGGTGCTGTTGCTACTGGCCGAATTGCTTGCTCCTGCACGCCATCCTGATCTCAAGATTGGAGTTGAGCTCCTCGCAGTCAATGGCGAGGACCACTACGCCGCACCCGGGGAGCTCGCCTGGCTGGCTTCCAATGGCGATGCGCTCGAAGAGGTGACGCTGGCGATCAACATCGACGGAGCCGGATACCGGAAAGGGAAGTCGGCATACTCGACCTACAACGTCGATGGGGACATCGCCGAACACGTGCAGCGCGTCTTCGATACCCGGGACGATTTCGTGAATGGACCCGACTGGTATCAGAGCGATCATGCGATCTTTGCCATGCGGGGTCGGCCCGCTCTGGCAATCACCACCGAATACGTTCAAGAGATGCTCGGCGAGCTGTTCCACTCCGCCGCCGACACCCCGGACCAGGTCGATATCGATCTGGTCGCCGGTATCGCTGAGGCACTCGAAGAGCTGATCGTCACCTGGCCCCGGTAAGGACGACCGTCAGTGGCGCGCGAAAGCCGCCCGTATCGGGTGGTTTCGGAATCGGTGGGTGGATGTTCGGCGTCGATGAGGGGTCAACGGATCCAATCAGGGCGGGCCGTTGCCTGGTGGTTGTTGGAAGCGGAGTCTGCCTGGTGCTGAGTCGGGCTGGATGGTGTAGCCCGATTGGTGGATGACCACATGATGATGAAACCAGCACAACGTGGTGAGGTTGGTTGGGTCTGTTCGACCACCCTGTGACCAGGGAGTCTTGTGGTGTGGTTGGAGTCGGTAACGTGATGTGCAGCCGTCGGCTGTGCATCCTCCATCCCGGTAGAGGACAGCCCGGCGGAGTTTGGGAGGGATGACCCGTGTGGTTCGTCCCGCCGCTAGAGGTTGTCCGTTTTGGAAGCTGATGTGTTCGGTTGATCCGGTGCAGAAGATCTCCTCGATCGTTGATCGTCCGACCGAGATACCTGTCGAGGTGACCGAACCGGTCTGCCCGTCCGACCCGGCAGCTAGGTCATGGTTGGTGAGTACCGACAACACAGGACCAGAACCACTGTCGTTCTGGTCTCCTGAGCTGGTTGTGAGGGAATCGGCTGCGATGGAGACCAGAGCGTCCGCATTCCGTTGACCCAGTGAACTTCTGGTTTCGTCTGGCAGGGTGGGGAAGGTATCTGCTCTGGTGAGGAGTGCTTGTTCAACCAGTTGTCCGTCCAATCCGGGGAGTTGTCCCCACAGACGGTATGCGGTGCGGTCCAGAGTGGGTTGCATAGACACATACCGGTCCGAGAACATTTGCTGTTCATGGATAGGGGCCATACGTCTGTGCATGGCGGTCAAACGGCGGATACCAGGGATATCGAGACCAGCCGCTTGTTCAACCCGATCCGGAGATGCTCCGGCAACGGTGAGGTGGGCGGTGGCGATGATCCGGTCGAACGAACCCAACCCCGACCCCAATCTTTGTTCCTGGTCTGGAACGGTTTCCAACACCCGGCAAGCAGCCACCAAAGCTTTGGCCGTCTCAGGTGCGACATCCAACCGGCCGGCCGTCCACTCACCCAACGACCGACATCCATCCCCAAGTGGGGCCTGACGTCGGTCGGCTTCCCGCAACAGACTGATCTGGCGGGCAGTCAAGCGAGCCTTGATCGACTCCAACTCGATGAGTTGCTGCTCTAAACCATCGGTTGTCAGGTCAGCCGTTGACGTCGGTTCCATTCATGCAACATATCAACCGGGTATGACAGAAAACGGCCATAAACAACCGTTGACAAGGAATATCGAAGAAAATGTGGAGCCAGGACGGCTGTGGCAGCGGACCCCGTGCGTTCGGCGGCAGGAAGCGAGTCAGCGCCTCTGCAACAAGCATCAACCACCGGCCGTCCCGGGCCGGTGGACAACTCCCCCGTAGACGGCAGGGGACCCCCGGCAGACCGGCTGAACGCGGACGGGTACCGGCGGGCATCTTCGCCCCCCCGGATTCCGAGCAACTCGAATACCGCCTTCTCCCACAACACGCCTACCATCGTGCGGACAGATTTTCGTGAGGTGATTCCTTGAAACGCATCGTATGGTTGGTCATGGCGCTCGCCGTCCTTGTCTCTGCCTGTTCCGGCGGCTCCCTGGTCGCAACCGTCGACGGAGTGGAGATCAGCGCCGGCGACGTGGAGAAGCTGATATCGGGCGATCTCGCCACGGCACCGCCCGATCTCTATGCCCAACTGATCCAGACCCTCATCATTCATGAGGTCGTCTCCAAAGCGGCGG
Organism: Acidimicrobiia bacterium; assembly: GCA_035471805.1. Taxonomy (NCBI): domain Bacteria; kingdom Bacillati; phylum Actinomycetota; class Acidimicrobiia; species Acidimicrobiia bacterium. The sequence goes on from DATIPS010000054.1 coordinate 28,725, forward strand.
AGGCCGAGTTCGGGATTTCCATCACTGCGGAAGAGATCGACGAGCAGATCGTCGCTCTGACTGCGCAGATCGAGTCGGGCGGGGGAACCCTCGAGCAAGCCGCGGCCCAGCAAGGTCTGAGCCTGGACGCGGTTCCGATCATCATCGAGGAGGATCTGACGGAGCAGGCGATCGGTGAAGCCCTGACTGAGGCTCAGGCCGATCCGTCCGAGGAGGAGGTCCTCGCCGCCTACAACTCGTCGCTTCAGTCCCTGACCGAGGTGTGCGCGAGCCACATCCTGGTGCCGACCGAGGAAGAGGCGCAGGCCGCACTCGATCGTATCGAGGGTGGAGAGGCGTTCGAGGACGTGGCCGCCGAACTGGGGACGGACGGAACTGCCGAGGTGGGTGGTGACCTCGGATGTGCGCAGGCATCGAACTACGTTGCAGAGTTCGCCGTAGCGACGATCGAGGCGGAGCTGGATGTGCCTACCGGACCGGTGCAGTCGCAGTTCGGTTTCCACGTCATTCTGGTGAGGGACCGCACGGAGACGGCGCTCGCGGATGTCCGTGCGGACATCGTGGCCGGCCTCCGTGAGCAGCAACGCAACACCTTGCTGGGTGATTGGATGCTCGCCGTGATCGGCGGGGCCGACGTGGCCGTTGAAGAGGAGTACGGCACGTGGGAGCTCGAACCCTTCCCGACGGTCGTTCCGCCGGCGCAGTAGTCCCGGACATCGTCGTCGTCGGGCTTGGGCCCGGCGACCTGGAATACACCGATGATCGAGCGCAGCGGTACCTGACCGACCCTGGACGGACCGTTCTGCTGCGCACGATCGACCATCCGGCTGCCGCGCAGGTTGCTTCGGTGCGGGAGGTGCAGACCTGCGACGATCTCTATCGCGCGGCTACCGACTTCGAGAGCGTGTATGAGGGTGTTGCCTCACGGGCCATGGAGATTGCCGGCCGTGGCCCGGTGACCTTTGCCGTTCCCGGGAGCCCGTATGTGGGCGAGTCCTCGGTGCGTCTTCTCATGGAGCGTGCCGCTGCTGCCGGAGTCGACCTGCTCGTCGTCGGAGCCGAGTCCTTCGTAGATGCCGTCGTCGCCGAGGTTGGAGTTGATCCGCTCCGCGATGGTCTGCGGGTGATGGACGGCCGGGACATGCCTGATCCGCTGGTACTCGACGCTCCCACGGTCATCGGCCATGTAGACCTTCCGGTGGTTTTGGCCGACGTTGCCGCCCGGCTCGACCGGGTGCTCCCGGAGGGGACGCCTGTGAAGGTTCTCGTCGATCTCCGTTCGTCGACCGAGCGAGTAGTCGAGACGACGGTGGAGGCAATCGATCCGCAGCTGGCCGGCTACAGGACGAGCCTGTTCGTGAATGCGGAACCAGGTGGTCTGATCGGCGCAGTCCGAACGATGCGAAGGCTTCGTCGCGACTGCCCCTGGGATCAGAAGCAGACGCATCAAAGCATTGTGAAGAACCTCGTCGAGGAGGCCTACGAGCTCGCTCACGCTCTGTCCGTATTGCCGCCGGAGGCTCCGGGAGGTGAACCCGACTTTGCAGCATATGCGGACGTCGAGGAAGAACTCGGGGACGTGCTGTTGCAGGTTCTCTTCCAGTCGACGATGGCGTCCGAAGCGGGAGCGTTCGACATCGATGATGTTGCAGAGGTCCTCCGGCAGAAGTTGGTACGCCGCCATCCGCACGTGTTCGGCGATGTCGAGGTCGATTCATCGGATGAAGTGCTCGCCAACTGGGATCGCATCAAGAACGAGGAGAAGGCCGGTCGAACCTCACAGCTCGATGGAGTGCCGACCGGGCTCTCCGGTCTGACACGTGCCGAGAAACTCCAGGATCGTGCCGCCAAGGTCGGCTTCGACTGGAATGACGCGGCACCTGTATTCGACAAAGTGAGAGAGGAACTCGCCGAGCTGGCCGGAGCAGAGGGAGAAGCGGCGACGGTTCACGAGCTGGGAGATCTCCTGTTTGCGGTGGTCAACCTGGCCCGCCATCTCGACGTCGATCCTGAAGTTGCAATGCGAAGGGCGGGGGACCGTTTTGAAATGCGATTCCGGAGAATGGAACAGTCCGGCCCGTTCACGGGCCTGAGCCTTGAGGAAATGGAGGCGCGCTGGGAGAAGGCCAAGCGCCTGGAGATGCAAGACGATAAGGAGTTGCCGTGGTAAGTTCGACTTCACAAGGAGGGTCCGTGGTCACCGCAATAAGCGATATCCGGGCCCGTGAAGTCCTCGACTCCCGGGGGAACCCGACCGTTGAGGCCGAGGTCCGTCTCGCTGGCGGTGGCTTCGGTCGAGCAGCGGTTCCTTCTGGGGCATCGACGGGGGCACTCGAAGCGGTTGAGCTTCGGGATGGTGGAGACCGCTACGGCGGCAAGGGCGTGACGCGGGCCGTTGCGAACATTCACAAGACGATTGCCCCTGCTGTGATGGGCATGGACGCCACACGTCAGGAAGCGGTCGATCAGGCCATGCTCGATCTCGACGCCACCCCCAACAAGGCCTCCCTGGGAGCGAATGCGATTCTCGCAGTTTCGCTCGCAGTTGCCAGAGCGGCTGCCGCCCAGCTCGGCATCCCGTTGTACCGCTACCTGGGCGGACCGGCCGCCAGGACGCTGCCCGTTCCGATGCTCAACGTGCTCAACGGCGGGGCGCATGCGGCCAACTCGGTGGATATCCAGGAGTTCATGCTGGTCCCGGCGGGAGCCCCGAGTTTCTCCGACGCACTGCGATCGGGAGTGGAGATCTACCACTCCCTCAAGAAGGTTCTCGGCGGGCGCGGGCTCTCCACCAATGTGGGAGATGAAGGTGGATTCGCTCCGAATCTTCCTACCAACGAGTCGGCCCTCGAACTCCTCTCCGAGGCAATCGAGAGCGCCGGTTACACGGTCGGGTCGGACATCGGGCTGGCCCTCGACGTAGCCGCTTCCGAGATCTATCGCGAAGGTCGCTACAGGCTCGAAGGGCGAGACCTCGATTCGGCTGAGATGGTCGAGTTCCTCTCCGGTTTGGTGAGCACGTTCCCAGCTCTCGTTTCGATCGAAGACGGCATGGCCGAGGACGATTGGGACGGCTGGTCGCTCATGACCAGGAAGCTCGGTGACAAGATCCAGATCGTCGGCGACGACCTCTTCGTAACCAACGAGTCGATCTTGCGGCGGGGCATCGATGAAGGTGTGGCCAATGCCATCCTCATCAAGGTCAATCAGATCGGGACTCTGTCCGAGACGCTCCACACCATGTCGAGGGCCGACGGTGCCGGCTACGGCCGTGTGGTGAGCCATCGCTCAGGCGAAACCGAGGATTCCTTCATCGCCCATCTCGCCGTCGCCACGAATGCGGGCCAGATCAAGACGGGCGCTCCTGCACGCGCCGAGCGGACCGCCAAATACAATCAGTTGCTCCGCATCGAGGAAGATCTCGGTACATCGGCTCGATATGGAGGTTGGCCGGCCTTGGGGAGAGTCGGATGACACACAGGCGTTCGCGGGTGCTGCTGGGTGTGGCGATCCTGGTCGTCCTGGTGGCCTCGGTGCTGCTCACCAACGTCTTTCCGTACCGAAAGATCCTCGCGCAGCAACAGCAGGTGGCGAATGCGCGAGAGCAGTTGGACCTGCTGAGCGCCGAGAACGACCGTCTGGAGGCGGAGGCGATTGCCCTGTCCACCGACGGCGAGATCGAGCGTCTTGCCAGGGAGAATCTCGGATACGTGCGTCCCGGCGAGTACGCCTATGTCGTTCTCGAACCCGCGGCCACCGAAGCGGCTGCGGTGCCGGTCGAACCTGTGGAGGTGCCTGCTGAGCCCGATGCCTGGTACGAGGGCATTTGGAACTTCCTCACCGGCAAGGACCTGGTCGATTCTTGAGCTACCGATCGCCGGGCGGATGACTTGATCAACGACCAGGCTGCCGCAACCATCCAACTCGACCGGCCTCTACGTGCAACCGGCGAGGTGGTGGCCCGCTGCCATCTGGCGTTGCCCGTGGTCATGAGGGTGCCGCCGGTGCTCGACGACGGCACCCCGTTTCCCACTCTCTACTGGCTGACCTGCCCGCTGGCCCTGCGGCGGATCGGGCGGCTGGAATCCGTCGGCGGTGTCAAGCAGATGGAGCGACTGCTCGAGTCGGATGAGGCACTCACCGCCGCTTTTGCCCGGCGGCACGAGAGTTACGCAGCAGAACGCGATGCCCTCGTCCCTGCCGATGCGCCGCTCAGACCGGAAGGGGGCGTTGCCGGGTTGCGACGGGGGGTCAAGTGCCTCCATGCCCATTACGGCGACTTTGCGGCGGGCGGTGACAACCCGGTTGGAGCGCTCGTGGCGCCGTGGGTGGAGCCGCTCGACTGTGCCCGGCCCTGTGTGGTCGGGGACGGCGCAGATGTTGCGTGGAATCCGGCGTGGCGTGAACCGAAGTGACGGTCGCTGCAGTAGATATCGGCACCAACTCCGTACGTCTGCTCGTTCTCGACGAGACCGGCAGGGAGCTCGAGAGAATCGTGAAGGTCGTCGGGTTGGGCCGCGGGGTCGATCGGAGCGGATCGCTGTCCGAGGACGCAATGGATCGCACGGTGGAGGTTCTCGGCGAGTTCGGTCGTCGAACACGGCTGTTGGATGCATCGAGAGTTCGGGTTGTTGCGACCTCGGCCAGTCGGGACGCCGCCAACAGTGAACTGTTCCTCGACCGGGCAGAAACAGCACTTGGAGTTCGACCGGAAGTCATCTCGGGCGTGGAGGAGGCACGGCTCACCTTCGCGGGTGCCGTGGGTTCCGTCGAGGACGCAGGCCCATACGTCGTCATCGACATCGGGGGCGGAAGCACGGAGTTCGCTTTCGGGGATACCGGGGTCGACTACTCCCGGAGCGTGGACATTGGTTCAGTCCGGCTCACCGAGCGTGCGGTTCGCTCCCGCCCGGCCCCCGAACGAATAGTCGATGAGGGCCGCGCGATCGTGGATCGTCTCTTCGAGGACGTTCACCTGCCGTCCTCCCCGAACTCAGTGATCGGGGTTGCAGGTACGTTCACGAGTCTCGCCGCGATCGTTCTCGGCCTCGAGCAATACGATCGCTCCAGGGTGCATCTGGCTCGTCTGCATGCACCGGACCTGGCCTCTGTGATCGATCGACTCCGGCGGCTCAGCATCCCCGAAACGGCAGCGATTCCTGCTCTGGATCCCGCCCGAGCTCCCGTCCTGCTGGCCGGAGCCATCGTTGCCGAGCGGGCGCTGGCACGCGTGGGAGTCGACTCGTTGGTGATATCGGAGCATGACTTGCTCGACGCCGCGGCCGAGAGCCTTCTTCCCGAACCGTAGGCGAATCATCCGGCATCGATCTCGTCGAGATCCATGCCGGATGCTGCAAGGCTCGACCAACGGTGTCGATCAAACCATTCCCGGAGCATTAGCCTGCAATCCAGCCCGGGTGGCGTAACAGGCAGCCGCGGGGGACTTAAAATCCCCTGCCCGGAAGGGCGTGTGGGTTCGAGTCCCACCCCGGGCACACGCCGTCCTCGAGAGGGGTCGGCCGGATTACCACGGCTTGTCCCGACCGACCCGGTGGAGACGCCGGAACCCCCTCGTTGCCGGATCGGGAGCGCCGCGAATGGTCCGAGCGATGTGAGGGGGAGGTCGAACGGCAGGTCGATGGGGCACGGCGATGCCTCCACTATCAGCGAGAATGGCATCGATGACCAACGACATCGCATATCAGGCCGCCCGTTCGGTGCACGCCGCGTTCACATCGTATGCGGACCAGTTTCGAGCGATCACACGCCGGGCCCGGACACGATTCGAACGTTGTGACTGGCCGGGGGCCCAGCAGGACGCCCTCGAACGGCTTTCGCTGTATCGGGCGGTCCTCAATCCGTTGATCGAAGATGTCCGGGGGATCCTCGGCGACTGCCTCGAAAACAAAGAGATGTGGGCGGAGATGCGCTCCCGGTACTCGGCCCTGATTTCAGATCGGGACGACTTCGACATCGCGGAGACGTTCTTCAACTCGGTCACCCGTCGAATCTTCGACACGGTCGGCGTTGACCCTGCGATCGAGTTCGTCGATACCGACTTCGTAACCCCGCCGACCCGGACGCGTCGTCCCGTCTACCGTACCTACCAGCGTTCGGACCGCACTTCGGTGCTGATCGCAGAAATCCTCTCGGACTTCGCCCTGACCGTCGGCTACGAGGATCTGGCCAGAGACGCGAAGCTCGTCGCCGAACGGGTCGAGCAACGACTGCTGGAGCTGGGGGCGCTGTCAATCGTCGAGTTGGCAGAGATCGTCGAGTCTCTCTTCTTCCGGGGGCAAGGCGCCTACATCGTCGGGCGCCTCTTCAGCGGATCACATGATGTTCCCCTGGTGATAGCGCTGCACAACAGGGGGGACCGGGTATTCGTCGACGCCGTGCTGACCAGGCCCGAGGATCTCCGCGTTCTGTTCAGCTTCACCCGCTCCTACTTCCACGTCGATACCGATCGTCCCTACGACCTGGTCCGGTTCCTCGGCACGCTGATGCCAGGCAAGCGCCCGGCCGAGCTGTATATAACGACCGGATACAACAAGCACGGCAAGACCGAGATGTATCGGGATCTGCTGCATCATCTCGATCGATCCGCCGGCAAGTTCGTTGTTGCCAGGGGCAAGAAGGGTCTCGTGATGATCGTTTTCACAATGCCCGGCCATGACCTCGTGTTCAAGGTCATCAGGGATCGATTCCCTCCTCAGAAGCGGACCACACGCAAGCAGATAATGGACAGATACAGGCTCGTGTTCAACCACGACCGGGCCGGCCGGCTCATCGATGCGCAGGAGTTCGAGCACCTTGCTTTCGCTCGCGATCGGTTTTCGGAGGAGCTCCTCCACGAACTGACGACTGAGGCGTCCGAGACGGTTCGCATAGAGGGCGGCAGTGTCGTCGTTGCCCACGTGTACGTCGAGCGCCGGGTGATCCCTCTCGACATCTACCTGCGCGAAGCCGACGAAGCCGCCGCGCACGGGGCGGTGGTCGACTACGGACGGTGCATCAAGGACCTGGCGGCCGCCAATATCTTTGCCGGCGATCTGCTGCTGAAGAATTTCGGTGTGACGCGGCACGGCCGGGTGGTCTTCTACGACTACGACGAGTTGACCGAGCTGATCGAGTGCAACTTCCGACGCATCCCTCCGCCTGTCCACCCCGAAGACGAGTTGTCGGATCAGCCGTGGTATTCGGTCGGGCCCTATGACGTGTTTCCGGAGGAGTTCCGGCATTTCCTCGGCCTGCGGTCCCCGCTGAAGGAGACGTTTGAACAGCGACATTCCGACCTCTTCGACACCCCGCTCTGGCACGGCCTCCAGGACACTATTCGCGCCGGAGAGGTCGTCGAGGTGGTCCCGTACGGCGAGTCCGATCGACTCGACCGGTAGTCATGCCGCTCCCGTCATCTTGGAAAAGGGTACGGTGTCAGCACCGGAGGGGACCGAGGTCGGCATCTCGATCGATTCTCCTCATGAGAAGATGTACCTAGAACGTCAGAAGGATCTCTGTTGTCTGAATATCCATCCGAGTACGAGTTCGACGTCGTCCTGCGGGACGGCGAGGTTGCGCAGTTCCGACCCATCAGGCCGGACGACGGCGAGCGGATGCTGGGAATGTTCGAGAACATGGGGCCCGAGTCCCGCTACTTCAGGTTCTTTCGCGTCAAGCGTGAGCTGACACCTGAGGAGCTCGAGTACTTCACCAACGTTGACTACGACGACCGCATGGCTCTCATCGTCAGCCAGGACGGGGTCATGGTCGGCGTCGGGCGCTACGACCGCGCCGGAGACGATCCGAGATTGGCCGAGGTCGCCTTCGCGGTCGCCGACGGGCACCAGGGCCGCGGTATCGGAACGCAGCTCCTCCAGCTGCTCACGGTATATGCCCGTTCCCGGGGCATCACCGGGTTCCGTGCTTTTGTGTTGCCCGAGAACGTCGGCATGATGCGCGTTTTTCGTAACAGTGGATACGCTCTCGGTCGTACCCTCGAAGAGGGTGTCTACACGGTCGACTTCCCGGTCGAACACAGCGAGGATGCCATCGCCCGTGAACAGGTACGCGAACGCAGAGCGGTATCGGCCTCCATTCTCCCCATCCTCTATCCGCGCTCGGTGGCTGTTGTCGGAGCGAGCAGGACCCCGGGCAGCATCGGCAGCCGGCTTCTGCGCAACCTCGTAAACAACGGATTCACCGGACCGGTCTATCCGGTCAATCCGTCCGCCGACGTCGTCAACTCGATAAAGGCGTACCCGTCGGTGACGGACATTCCCGGCGATGTCGACCTCGCCATCATCGTTGTCCCGTCCCCGTACGTATTGTCGGTGGTCGAAGACTGCGCCGAGAAAGGCGTGCGAGGACTGGTCGTGATCTCGGCCGGGTTCTCGGAAGTCGGCGAAAGCGGAATCGAGCTGGAACGCACATTGCTCGAGAAGGTGCGGTCGGCCGGGATGCGAATGGTCGGACCCAACTGCATGGGTGTTCTCAATACGAGCCGAACCGTGTCGATGAACGGAACGTTCGCCCCCGTCTACCCGCCCCGTGGCAATGTCGCCATGTCGAGCCAGTCGGGGGCGCTCGGCATCGCGATTCTCGACTACGCACACAGTGCCAACATCGGAATCTCTTCGTTCGTCTCGGTCGGCAACAAGGCGGATATCTCAGGCAACGATCTGCTTCTGGCATGGGAGGAAGATCCGGCCACCGACGTCATCGTGCTCTACCTGGAATCGTTCGGCAATCCTCGCAAGTTCGCCCGTGTGGCCAGAAGAGTTGCCAGGACTAAGCCGATCGTGGCGGTGAAGTCCGGTCGCACCGTTGCCGGCTCGCGAGCGGCCAGCAGTCACACGGGGGCCCTGGCGTCGGCGGACATCGCGGTGGATGCTCTGTTCCACCAGACCGGCGTAATCCGCACAAACACCCTCGAGGAACTGTTCGACGTCGCGCAGCTTCTCGCCAACCAGCCCGTGCCGCGCGGCAGGCGAGTGGGGGTCATCACCAACGCCGGCGGACCGGGCATCCTGGCCGCGGACGCGCTCGAGTCGAACGGGTTGATCATGGGGGAGTTCTCACCGGAGCTGCAGGGCAAGTTGCGGGCCGTTCTGTCGCCGGAAGCCTCGGTTCGCAATCCGGTGGACATGATCGCATCTGCCGGACCGGAGCAGTATCTGCACATGCTGAGAACGCTGCTCGAGAGCGACGAAATCGATGCCCTGATGGCCATTTACATCCCGACGACTCCCGAGGGCGTTCCCGAGATCACCGCGGCCGTTCGCCAGGCGCTGGGCGACTACGACGGCGACAAGACCTTCCTCTCGGTGTTCATGCAGTCAGATGACGCCGTCCAGATGCTGACCACCGACGGGACCAGGATTCCGACCTACCTGTTCCCGGAATCAGCGGCGCAAGCCCTCTCGAGGGCGGTCAGATATGGCGAGTGGCTCCAGATTCCGGAGGGTTCGGTCCCCGAACTCACGGGCATCGATGCTCCAACCGCCCGCTATATAGTCGACAAGGCATTGCAGCGACTGGGGTCGGAGGGCGGTTGGCTGGAGCCGCATGAGGTCAGGGACATGCTGGCCGCCTTCGGGATCGGCCTTCCCGTCGAGGAAACGGCCCACAGTGCCGACGAAGCCGCCGAGATTGCAGACACGATCGGAGGGCCCGTCGCCGTCAAAGTGCTGTCGCCTTCGGCGCTGCACAAGTCCGACGTCGGCGGAGTACTTCTCAACATCGAAGGTGAAGCCGAGGTCCGGGAAGCCTACGAGAAGGTCCGGTCGGCGGTCGCCGACCCGGAAGGCGTTCTGATCCAGCAGATGGTCCCGGGAGGACACGAAGTCCTGATCGGGATGACGGAGGATCCATCGTTCGGGCCGTTGCTGGCGTTCGGTCTGGGCGGGGTCTACGTCGAGCTGCTCGAGGACGTCGCCTTCCGTACGCTTCCTCTGACCGACCTCGAGGCGTCGACGATGGTCAAGGAGGTCAAGGGTTATCGACTGCTCGAGGGATACCGCGGACTGCCTGCGGGTGACGTGCACGCCGTCGAAGAGGCGTTGCTCAGGATCTCGGCCCTGATCGAGGCTGTGCCCGAGCTGATCGAGATGGATCTCAACCCGGTCAAGGTTCTCAGACCGGGCGAGGGTGTGCAGGTGGTCGACGCGCGTGTCAGGGTGCGGCCGATCCAGACCGGATGGGGTCCGGAGCTCGTCGACATCCCGTCGGTTGCGAGCCGGGCTCGAAGACGACGCGAGGCGGGTTAGGCGGCTCCCTCTCATCCGCGTCGGGAGTATCACTCCCGGCAAAGGCGCCGAGCTTCCGGGCAGAGTCGGTCAATCCTTCTCGGCGAGCTCCCGGAATGCGTCGGGGACCGAGCGATTCCCGGTCAGTGCCACCGAGGCGTAGTCGACTGCCCGGCGTCCGAATCTCCTGCGCACTTCATCGATTGACCGATCCAGGACCCAGCGGGCCGCGCCGGATTCGGTTCCCGGCCTGTGCTCGTCGTCGTCCAGTTCGATCGGCAACTCGAGCTGAAGGGCAGGTTCTTCCGCCAACTGCGAAACGGAGATTGCGAGAAGGGAGATGATGGTCTCATCAGGATGATCGGCCAGGGCTGTTCGAACCAGGTCGCCGGCGATCCCGGCGAGAGTCGACGTCGAAGACACCGCGGCCGAAAGGGTGATCGACCGGGTTACCGTCCGGAGATCCGCGAAGCGAATGCGGGCGGTTATCGTCCGGCCCGCTTTGCTCCCGGCACGCAGACGACCGGCTACGCGATCGGCGAGATGTCGCAGAGTCGAGTCGATTACCTCATCCGTTGCCTCCATGCGGCCCAGGGCCGATTGAGCACCGACCGAGCCCGCCCGGCGGCCGGTTTCGACGGTGCGATGATCCCGGTTCCGGGCAAGCTCCCCGAGTTTTGTGCCGACGGCCCGACCCAGCAGCTGCTCGAGTGATTGGCCCGGCATGGCGGCGAGCTGGCCGATCGTGGCGATTCCCTTCTCAGCGAGCCGCCGGCGTGTCACGGGGCCGATTCCCCAGACGAGGCCGACCGGCAGGGGGTGGAGGAAATCCAGTTCCGAGCCCGGGTCTATCACAATCATGCCGTCCGGTTTCGCAACCTGAGAAGCGATCTTGGCGAGGTGCTTGGTCCGGGCCACGCCGACTGAGACCGCCAGACCTGCCTCATCACGAGACCGCTGCCTGATCCTGGCGGCGATTTCGGCCGGGGGTCCAAACAGGTGGACCGAGCCCGACACGTCCGCGAATGCTTCATCGATCGAAATCCGCTCGATCAGTGGAGTGAAGTCACGAATGATTTCGATCACCTGATCGCCGAGTCTCTGGTATTCCGAGAAGTGACCGCCGACGAACTGGAGATTGGGACAGAGCCGGCGTGCCTGCCGGCCCGGCATCCCGCCGCGCACCCCGAACGCTTTTGCTTCATACGAGGCGGCGAGCACGACACCGCCGCCCACGGCTACAGGCTTGCCCCGCAGGCGGGGGTTCAACAACTGCTCGACCGAAGCGTAGAAGGCGTCGAGGTCGGCATGGAGAATCGCCGGCGTGTCCGACATGGACCCATTATAGCGAACGTATGTTCGATGGAGGTGGCGGCTGAAAAGCGGAGGGTCGCGCCCCTCAGGAGATGCTGTTGCAGGCGAAGGTCGCGGATGCCGCTCCCTCAGGCAGGCGAGGAGGCTGAGAGCCGTACCCTCGTGAATCGCCCGGATGACGGACCGGGCCTCCAACAGAATCCGGCGAGTAGTTCTCAGTCGTCTATGCCTGCCAGGCTCTTCGCCAGCGCCTTCTTGCCGTCCAGGTCTGATTGTCTTCCGATCAGGATTCTCTGGGCCTGCGGCGACCCGGCACCGTGCATCGACTCGGTCAGATAGCCCACAGCATTCCGGCCCAGAGTCATGTTCTCGACCAGGCGAAGGATTCGCATGCGGTTCTCGGTAGAGACATCCTCCCGGCCTTTGAGGTACTTGTCGAGCAACGGGCCGGCTTCGGGATCCGCGAAGTCGAGTTGGGACGGCATGGTGACCATCAGCCCGCCGGCGAGGTCCTGGGCGAGACGCCCTATCTCGTAGGGGAAGCGCGTGACGTTGTGTTTGCAGACGTTGGCCAGCAGCCCGTCGTTCTCCCAGTTGCCGGCCTCGGTCTGGAACGACTCGTGCGAGGCGGCGATCCCGCCGCCGTAGATGGTCTCGTTCAGGTGGTTCATCTCGACGAGTTTGTCCTTGATGTGCGAGGCCTCTCCCACACCGTTGTATTCGGCGGCGAGCGCCGCGGCGCCGATCAGGACGTCACCAACGCCGCTCTTGCATACGTAGCTCCGCCGGTGGTAGCTGGTGAAGCGTTCGACGAGGGTGGCCGCGAACTCATACTCGCCGTCCATGAAGACGTGCTCCCAGGGAACGAAAACGTCCTCGAGGATGATCATCGCTTCCTGTCCGGAGAACCGGGCGTTGCCTGAATCGATCTCTCCTCCGTCGAGAATGCGCGTGTCGCATGATTGCCGCCCGTAGATGTAGGTGAGTCCGTTCGCTTCGGCCGGCACCGCGCAGGTGATCGCGTAGTCCCGGTCGGCTTGGCGGAGGCGGATCGTCGGCATCACGATGAACCAGTGTGAGTTGATTGCTCCCGTCTGATGGGCTTTGGCGCCCCGGATCACGATCCCGTCGTCGCGGCGCTCGGTCACATGAACGTAGAGATCGGGGTCGGTTTGCTCGGATGGCGCCTTCGACCTGTCGCCCTTCGGATCGGTCATTGCGCCGCCGATAACGAAGTTCATCCGTTGCATCTCGGCGAGCCAAGTCGTGAACCGCTTGTGGTAGTCGGTGCCGTTGGCGGCGTCGATGTCGTAGGTGACCGAGAAGGTGGAGTTGATGGCGTCCATACCAACGCAGCGTTGAAAGCAGGTGCCGGTCAGTTGGCCGAGCCTTCGCTGCATCTTGTTCTGAGCAACCACATCGTCGGCGCTCTCGGTGACGTGCAGGAAGCGGTTGACCGGGGCGTCGATTATCGAAGAGCCGGCGGCGGCCAGATCGGGTTGGTCGACTGCCAGGTCGTAGGTGGCAGCCAGCGCGTTGATGGACGGTCGGATCACCGGATGGTCGACGGGTTCGGGCACTCTCTCGCCCATCAGGAAGACCTTGAGATTACGGTCGCGGAGACTCTCGATGTAGTCGTCCCCGGTGCGGATCGGTTCACCTTTGGTCCAGCCGGCCATTGCTCCTCCAATCGATGAACTCACGCTACTACCCGCCGTTCCGGCCTCCCTCGAAAAGGGACGGTCACAGGGGTTGCGGGCAGGAACGGGACGGATTGAGGTCGCTAAGCTCAGGTTGTCCGGCACAAGAATCCGGATGCCGTCGAGTGCAGCGAAGTGCGGTGAGATTCCGCTGCTGTCCCGCAACTGTGATGCCCCTTCCGGGGACGAGCCAGGACGCCTGACTCGATGGCCACGAACAAGTCTCGGGTGAAGGCAGCGTTCGTGACCTGGTCCCCAGGTCACCTAGGCACCCTTCATCCTCCCGAGTGGAGGATGTTTTGGATTTCAGGAAGATTGCCGCTCTCGTCGTGCTGGTGTTGCTCGTCGCAGCTTGCGGTGTGACCGCCACCGATGGGAACGGGGACGCAACCCCCGAAGTAGTACTCGAACCCGTTGAGTCGACTACCACTTCACAACCCACAACGACTCAGACCACCGTGCCGCAAGTTGACGGAGCTTTTCCCGTCACCGTTGCGGCCGGCAACGGTGCGGTGACCATCGAGTCACGTCCGCAAGCGATCATCTCGCTCTCGCCTACGGCCACGGAGATGCTCTTCGCAATCGGGGCCGGCAGTCAGGTGATTGCCGTCGATGAGTATTCGACGTATCCGGCAGATGCTCCGGTCACAGACCTCTCCGGCTGGATTCCCAACATCGAGGCAATCGTCTCTTACGGGCCCGATCTAGTGGTCGTCTCCAACGACATAGACGACATCGTCGCCAATCTCGAGACCCTCGGCGTACAGGTGCTGGTCATGCCGGCAGTGTCCACCATCGAGGGAACGTTCGAGCAGATGGAACAACTCGGTGCTGCCGTCGGCCGCCCGGCCGAGGCCACCCGGGCAACCGCAGAGCTGCGCGACGAGTTGGATTCCCTCCTCTCGTCACTCGAGGGTGTCGACCCGCCCCTCACCTACTACCACGAACTGGACCCGAACTTCTTCTCCGTGACCTCGTCGACATTCATAGGCGGCGTCTACCGGGAACTCGGGCTGGTGAACATCGCCGATCCGGCGGATGTGGATGGATTCGGCTACCCGCAGCTTTCCGTCGAGTTCATCGTCGACGCAGACCCGGATCTCATCTTCGTCACGGACTGCTGCGGCGAGTCGATCGAAACGATCTCGGCCCGGCCCGGGTGGGGGAGTATCTCGGCGGTCCAGACCGGATCGATAGTCGTGGTCGATGATGACATCGCCTCGCGCTGGGGCCCGCGTACCGTCGAGTACTTGCAGGCCGTCGCCGCTGCGATCGCCACCCTGGCTGTGGCAGGCGGATGAGCTCGACACTCGTCGTAGGCCCGGACCTCCCGAGGGCTACCCGGCCGACTTGGGGCCAGGTCACCGCGGGCGTCGCGGCGCTCCTGGCGGCCGGCATCGCCGGTCTGGTCATCGGCCCGGCAGACCTCCCGGTTGGCGAACTGCTGCGCGCTCTGGCCGATTCGCTGCCTTTCGTGGATGTCTCCCAGGGTTTGACCGAGACCCAGCTCGACATACTCTGGGAACTGAGACTCCCGCGGGTTGCCCTGGGGGCGATCGTCGGGGCGACGCTGGCCATCTCCGGAGCTGCCTATCAGGGTGTGTTCCGTAATCCGCTGGCGGACCCGTATCTCCTCGGTGTTGCAGCTGGGGCCGGATTCGGAGCCACGCTGGCCTTCGTGTTCGCTCCCGGCGCGGCGGTCGGGCCGATTGAGTTACTCCCACTCGCAGCATTCGGCGGGGCACTGGTCGGAGTCGGCCTCACCTACGGTGTAGGTCGAACGCTGGGTGACCGGAGCAATGCCGCCCTCATCCTGGCCGGTGTGGCCGTTGCATCTTTCCTGACCGCAGTGCAGACATTCATCCAGCAACGAAACACCGACACCTTGCGCGAGGTGTATTCGTGGATCCTCGGATCCATCGGCACGCTGGGTTGGCATGAGGTCTTGTTGTCTTTGCCCTACGCCGGCATCGCCACGATCGTCATCTTCCTTCACAGGCGTCTACTCGATGTGCTGGCAGTCGGGGAAGAGGAGTCGAGAGCCCTGGGGGTATCGACGGGTCGTGTTCGTGCCGCGGTCGTGATCGCCGCCAGCCTCGGAACGGCAGCCGCAGTAGCGGTGTCGGGCTTGATCGGCTTCGTGGGGATCATCGTCCCCCACACGGTGCGCTTGCTGACGGGTTGGAGTTACCGGGTGATCATCCCGCTGTCGGCGTTGTTCGGCGGAGCATTCCTGGTAGCGGCCGACCTGGCGGCTCGCACGGTGATGTCCCCGGCCGAACTTCCGATAGGTGTGGTTACCGCATTCCTGGGTGCACCATTCTTCGCCGTTGTGATGCGCTCGGCGCGGAGGATGCGATGAACACCCTGTCGATCAGCGGCTTGCGGGTCTCCTACAACGGCACCGAGGTGCTGAAGGGCGTCGATATCGAGGTCGAGCGTGGCGGCTGGCTGGGTCTGGTCGGGCCCAACGGATCCGGCAAGACGACGCTGCTGCGCGCCGTGGTCGGAACGGTGGAAGCAGGGGGCAGGGTCTCACTCGACGGTCGGGATGTTCGACAGATGAGCTCCGCCGAACGGTCCCGTTCGATCGCAGTGGTTGCGCAGCGTCCCAATCTTCCGTCGGACATGACGGTCTTCGATTACGTGCTGCTCGGGCGCACACCGCACATCTCGTACTTCGGAGTCGAAGGCAGGGCGGATCTGCAGGTGGTGGTGGACGTGTTGGAACGGTTGCAGCTGGGTGCCCTTTCGTTCCGGACGCTCGGATCTCTGTCGGGCGGGGAGGCTCAGCAGTCGGCCCTCGCCAGGGCGCTGGCCCAGCGCGCACCGATTCTCTTGCTCGACGAGCCGACGAGCGCACTCGATGTGGGGCATCAGCAACAGGTTCTGGAGCTGGTTGACGAGTTGCGCAGGGAGCAGTCGCTCACCGTAGTGAGCGCGCTGCACGATCTCACCCTGGCTGCGCAGTTCTGTGATGGGCTGGTCATGCTGGGCGGCGGGATTGTGCACGGGGCAGGAGCCCCCGGTGACGTTTTGACCGCGGACAACATCCGCAACCTCTACGGTGCCTCGGTTCGAATCATCGAAATGGGCGAGGGGGGAGTGGCCGTGGTTCCCTACCGCGCCGGCCGCTAGAACGGCCCAAGGGCAGCGATCGGGCGGAGGCTCAGGAAGGGATCGCCGTCTCGATGGCCTCGACGATCTTCTTGACCGACAACATGCCGTAGTCGAAGACGAACTCCTCGCCTCCCTGCATGGTCACTACCGCTTGCTTGAGCAACCCCCGCTTGGTTGCCTTGACGCCTGTGATCTCGTTCACGGGCAGCTCGACGCGGGCCTCGTCGTCGTTGGAGTAGCGGTAAACGGTATGTCCGCCGGCTGCTGCAAAAGAACCAACATCGAGAAAGATCGCCTTGACGATCGTCTTGTTGCCGGACTCGTACAGGGAGACGAAAGTGAGCTTCTCGTCCGTGAGGTTGAGTTTGCCCGTGTACCGACCGCCTTCGTCCGGAAGGTAGTTGACTGCCCAGTTACCGAGTTCCTGTGCCATTCCGGTGCCCTTCGTTCGACGTCGGACTAACCCTAGGCGCGCAGTCTGAACCGCGTCATGCCTGATCTGTTGCGCAGGCTTAGGGGTCATTCACGGAGGCGAGACTACCCGGCCCCACGCACCTGCCTCGATCGGTATCCTGATGCTCATGAGACAGGTAGCAACCAACACATTCGCACTCGGGACCGGAGGCCACAACTTCTACGTTCTCCGTGACGGTGATCAGGTGACCGTCATCGACGCGGGATGCTCGAGAGAATGGCGGAAGCTCGTCAACGGCCTCGAGTCGATTGGTCTGTCCCTCGAGTCGGTGGCGGGCATCGTGGCCACCCACTCCCATGCCGACCACCTCGGGTTCGGCAAGGAGGCGATGAGAAACGGAGTGGCGGTGTCGGTGCACTCGGCGGAGGAAACCCGTGCCCTCGGGACCTACACCGGCCGTGCTGCGGTATCCATCTCCGAGATCCCCCTCTTCAACCGGTATTCCCTGAGGACCTTCCTTCCGATGATCGTCGCGGGCGTGATGAAGCTGGAGCATCTCGACGAGGTGGACACTTTCCAGGATGGCGAACGGCTCGACCTGCCCGGCCACCCCGTAGTTGTCCATACGCCGGGCCATACCGAAGGTCACGCGATGTTCCATTGCCCCGAGTTGGGCCTGCTGTTCACCGGGGATGGTTTGATCACGATGGATCTCGTCGGTCCGGGCCGGGGGCCGCAGCTGATCGACGAGCGCTTCAACCTGGATCATGAGCTGGCCGACTCGTCACTCGAGCGCCTCGTTGGCCTGGAGGCCGAGATGTTGCTGCCGGGACACGGGGATCCGTGGATGGGAAGCCCGGCCGAGGCCGTGGCGCTGGCCCGCGCCTAGCCGCCGTTTCGGATCGCCGTTCTCGGTTTGTGGGCCACCAGGTTGTCAGCGGATCTTCGCCCTTCGGGCCGGACCGAGATGGGTTCGCAGTCGAAGCACCGCCGGGAAACCGGCGGCAACGACACAAGCTCCCACGAGTGCAGTCAGGCCGAAACCGTCGGCGATTCCCTGGGCGGCGACACCGGTCATGTCGACCGACTCACCCGCAAGGAGTTGCCTCACCATCTCCAGGTCGGGAACGACCCTGGAGACCGCCAGCAGGATCACCGAACCGCCGAGCGCGGCTCCGATCGTGAAGCCCTGTGCCCTGGCCACCTGGTGGGCCGCGGAGGCCCTTCCGAGCTGATCGTCCGGCGTGGCCGTCCGCAGCAGAGTGAGTCCCGAGTTGGTCGATATCCCGACCCCCGTCCCGGCGACATACAGGCAGCCGAATACGACGGCGGACGGCAAGCCGAATGTCACGGCCGCCCACATGAGAATGAGCGCCGGCACGGTCAGACCGAAGCCGCCCACGGTCAGAGTCGACTCGGGCATCCGCCGAGTGAGTCTGCCGGAGATGTTGGCTCCGGTCGTCCACCCGAGCGTGAAGAAGATGACGGACCAGGCAGTCGACGCTGAGCCTGCTCCCAGAGCACCCCTGACGTACAGCGGCACGTAGGTCTCGGCAGCGATCGCACCCGCCACCATGAGGCCCAGGCCGACGGCCAGCCCGGCGTACGGTTGCCGGATCAGATGCTCCAGCCGGACGATCGGAGCTTCACGGCTGCGGGCGTGCAGGACGTAGAGCCAGGCTCCGATCACCATGAGGGCAATCCAGGGCAGCGACGTCATGTCGAGTTGATCGACCGCCATCGCCAGGCTGATCGTCACCGTTCCGACGAGGGCTGCGCCTCTCCAGTCCACTCGTCTGTCGCGTCGACCGGCCGGGCCGGGCAGAACTCGCCAACCGGCGATCAATGCGGCCAGCCCGAGCGGCAGGTTGACGAGGAATATCCAGCGCCAGTCCAGCACAGTCAGCATCAGAGCCGCGATAGCCGGGGCGGCAACACCCATCACCCCCCAGACGGTGGCGTTGGCCGCGAATGCTCTCCCGACGAGGTGATGCGGATAGACGAGCCCGACGGCTGCGATACCCACCGCGGAGATCATCCCCCCTCCGGCGCCCTGGACTATCCGGGAGACGATCATTACGGCCATCGAGGGAGCCAAGGCTGCCGCCACACTGGCTCCCACGAAGATGGCGACGGCCCACCGGAACATCGTTCGGGTTCCGACACCGTCGACCAGCGGTCCGGAAATAGCGGTGGCGATTCCTGAAGTCAGAAGGAACCCGGTGATCGTCCAGGGAAGGAGCGAGACCCCGCCGAGGTCGGCGGCCAGTTCTGGCAGAGCGGCTGTGACCGCCAGGCCCTCGAACGCCACCAGCGCCACCGTTGTGAAGATGGCAATCGAGGCAGGCAGGAGCTGTTTGGAGAGGACACCTGAGGGTTCGGGCACCACCAGAGGATAGGGTCACGGTGTGGGGGGCATGTCCACAGCCTCTCGATTGGAGAGCCGGCCGTCCCACCAACGACTCGGCGGATGACCATGACCCTCGTCTCACATGCGTCTCCCTGGCCACACCGACGCCAGTGGGCCCTTTGCACCGTCGCAGAGTGCCCGGGCGCTCAATCCTGAAACTGCACCGACCTGCGACTGATGGTTCCGTGCTCGAAGCCCTCGACGCTGAACCGAGCGCTCTCGCCTCGGGCAGCGCCTGCAGCCACCAGGATCGGCCGGTAGTGCTCGGCAGTCGGGTGGGATCGCAGCGGCTCCGGTGCCTGCTCCCGCCAGCGCAGCAGAGCGCGGTCGTCGCGTCCCGTCAAGGCTCTGGCAACCCATGTATCGAACGCTTCCACGTATTCGGGAGGAGGAGGGTCGGACCACAGGTCCGCTCCACGCAGATCGTGTACGAGGTTGCCGGTCCCGAGAATGAATACGCCGTCATCGCGAAGTGGTGCGAGATCACGGCCCAGGGTGTACAGATGTTCTTCATGCAGATCGATCGGCATCGAGATCTGGAGTACCGGAATGTCCGCGGCCGGCCACATCCTCATGAGAGGGATCCAAGCCCCGTGGTCCAGGGGCCGCTCGGATCGCCGGACCGTCACGCTGGGATCCAGCAGTGCTTCGACGCGGTCGGCGAGACCGGGTGCGCCGGGAGCCCGGTATTGAAGGTTGTACATGAAGTCCGGGAATCCCCAGAAGTCGTACAACAAGGCGTCGTGAGTTGACGTGGAACCCATTGTCACGGGCGCGTCTTCCCAATGTGCAGAGACGACCAGGATCGATTTGGGCCGGGGGAGTCGTTGGGCCCAGGCGGTCCATGGGGCCGTACGGGCCGGCTCGGCGACCGACAACGGATTCCCGTGTCCGATGAAGCCGACGGGCATTCGGTGGGTGGTCACGGCACCTCGTTGCTAGACGTTCGAGGACCATCTAAGCCGGAGGGTATTCCTATGGGCAGGAATTCTGCTCACCGTCCCGGCATCTACCGGAGGCGACCCGCCGTTTGCCTTCAGGTCTGCGAGGCCGCCAGAACACGCCCGACTTCTTTCGCCCACACCCCGACCTGGTCCAAGTCCCGCCAGTCGCCGGACCTGCCCTGCTTCACCATGCTCCGGGCTATCGCACCCTTTGCATCATCCGGCAGACGCCCGCCGAACGTCTTGCGGTCCTTCACGCTGAGGTCGACCGCCAGTTTCTCCACCTTGGCGGGGAATGGCTGAGGATCCTGGGCTATGTCGTCGGCGATCGGGCCGCTGTGGAACAACCAGACCGGCCGGTCGAAGCCCGCCCGCCTGAGGCGCCTCAGCAATCGAACCGATTCACGCCGCCAGCGCGCCCCGTAGATCGCGCTGCCGAGTATCACAGCGTCGAACTCCTCGGGGTTGGGCACTTCTCCGGCCGAGCGGAGGGTCACGGTGAAATGCTCGCCGGTCAGCGTGTCGGCGACCTTCTTGGCGATGCCCTCTGTTCCACCCATCTTGCTGCTGTATGCGACCAGCACGTGCACGGTTCCGCCTCCTTTCGAATCTGGTTCTCAAGATCGCGCGTTTCGGGCGTCTTGTACAGGGCCAATAGGATCTCTCAGGTTCCGGGTCTCGAGTTCCACGTTCCGGGCGGTGCAGGGGTGAACGGGATGAAACCATGATTCAGGACGTGGAACCTTCTGCTGGATACTCGCTACTCGCGACCAGCGGATCGCGCCTTGTTATGGCCCATTACTCCCTGGTAACTGCCGACGTCCCCTGCTCAGATCTCTAGGTTGGGTACCAACATTCGAGTTGATCACGACAGGAAGGACCCGGAGTGGGACGCGTCGTCACCGTTGATGGCAATGAAGCGGCCGCTTCCGTTGCGTTTAGAACCAACGAAGTCATTGCCATCTACCCCATCACACCTTCATCTCCGATGGGTGAGCTGTCCGATGAATGGTCGGCCAAGGGCCGCACGAACATCTTCGGAACGATCCCCGAGGTTGTCGAAATGCAGAGCGAGGCGGGTGCTGCCGGTGCTCTCCACGGCGCTCTCCAGGGCGGCGCGATGGCGACGAGTTTCACGGCGTCACAGGGACTGCTGCTGAAGATTCCCAATATGTACAAGATCGCAGGCGAGCTGCTGCCGTCGGTCATTCACGTGGCCGCTCGCACCCTGGCGACTCATGCACTCTCCATCTTTGGTGATCACAGCGACGTTATGGCGACTCGCGGGACCGGTTGGGCGCTGTTGGCGTCGGCATCGGTACAAGAAGCGCACGACCTGGCTCTCGTCGCTCAAGCCGCGACGCTCGAAAGTCGCGTTCCGTTTCTGCACTTCTTCGACGGATTCCGAACATCGCACGAAGTCGGGAAGATCAATGAACTGAGCGACGACGACATCCGGGTGATGATCGACGAGGAACTCGTCGCCGCCCACCGTATTCGTCGCCTCAATCCGGATGCCCCGGTAATCCGTGGTACAGCGCAGAACCCGGACGTGTTCTTCCAGGCACGAGAAGCCTGCAACCTCTACTACGACGCGGTCCCCGATCTCGTGCAATCGACCATGGATCGGCTTGCCGAGCTCACGGGACGCAGCTACCGCCTCTTCGACTATGTCGGCGCACCCGACGCCGAGCGAGTGGTGATCATGATGGGCTCGGGAATCGGCGCGACCGAGGAGGCGGTGCAGGCGCTCGTTGATCGCGGTGAGAAGGTCGGTCTGGTCAAGGTCAGGCTGTACAGGCCGTTCTCGGCGGAGGCCCTCATCGCCGCCCTGCCCGGCTCGACCCGCTCGATTGCGGTGCTCGACCGTACCAAAGAACCCGGGGCCCTCGGCGAGCCGCTCTACCAGGACGTGATAACCGCGATATCGGAGCAGACCGCAGCCGGCAACGTCGCCTGGGACGGTTTCCCCCGGATAATCGGTGGCAGGTACGGGCTTTCATCGAAGGAGTTCACGCCGTCGATGGTTGCGGCGATCTTCGCAGAACTCGACAAGGAGTCTCCGAAGGTGCACTTCACGGTTGGGATCGTGGACGATGTGACGCATCTCAGCCTCGATGTGACCGAGGAACTGAACACCGAGCCGGACGACGTCGTCCGCGCGGTGTTCTTCGGACTCGGCGCAGACGGAACCGTCGGGGCCAACAAGAACTCGGTGAAGATCATCGGCGAGAACACCGACCTGTATGCGCAGGGTCATTTCGTCTACGACTCGAAGAAGTCGGGAGCGATCACGGTCTCGCACTTGCGGTTCGGTCCCCGGCCGATCAACTCGACATACGAGATCACCAAGGCGAGCTTCGTCGCTTGCCACCAGTTCAACTTCCTCGAGAAGATGGCCGTTCTCGAGGTTGCCGACCAGGGAGCAACCTTCCTCCTCAACAGCCCCTATTCGGCCGACGAGGTTTGGGACAAGGTACCCCTGGAGACCCAGCAGGCGATCATCGACAAGAACATCACGTTCTACGTCGTGGACGGCGTCAAGGTCGCTCGGGAGGTCGGTCTCGGCGGCCGTATCAACACGGTTCTCCAGACTTGTTTCTTCAATCTGGCTGGGATACTCCCGCCGGACCAGGCGATTGCCGAAATCAAGGAAGCGATCCAGAAGAGCTACGGGAAGTTCGGTCAAACGGTACTTGATCGGAACTTCGCAGCGGTCGACGCCTCAATCGCAGCCCTCGAGAAGGTGGCGGTTCCGGCCCGGGCGAGCTCGGTGTTCGTTCGGCCGCCCTCCGTACCGGAAGCAGCTCCGGATTTCGTGCAGCGCGTGACCGCCATGATGATCGCAGGGAAGGGCAACTTGTTGCCCGTGTCTGCGATGCCGGTCGACGGGACGTTCCCGACCGGAACGACCAAGTTCGAGAAGCGCTCGATCGCCCAGGACATTCCGATCTGGGACCCCGACATCTGCATCGATTGCGCCAAGTGTGCGCTCGTTTGCCCCCACGCCGCCATCCGGATGAAGGTATATGATCCGGCGTTCCTCGATGGAGCGCCGGACACGTTCCTCTCGAAGGAGTTCAGAAGCCGCGAGATGCCCGGCAACGTCCTCACGATTCAAGTCGCACCGGACGACTGCACCGGTTGCGGGGTCTGCGTCGATGTCTGTCCGGCCAAGTCCAAGGAAGAGGTCAAGCACAAGTCGATCAACATGATGCCCAAACTCGACCATCTCGAGGTGGAGCAGGCCAACTTCGACTTCTTCCTGAGTCTCCCCGAGCCGGATCGGACCGAAGTGCGTCTCGACACGGTGAAAGGCAGTCAGATGGCCGAGCCGTTGTTCGAGTTCTCGGGAGCATGTTCCGGCTGCGGAGAAACCCCCTACATCAAGCTTATGACTCAGATGTTCGGAGATCGGGTAACCATCGCCAACGCGACGGGCTGTTCCTCTATCTACGGCGGCAACCTGCCGACGACTCCGTACTCGACGAATGCCGACGGCCGCGGCCCGTCCTGGGCCAACAGCCTGTTCGAAGACAACGCCGAGTTCGGGCTCGGTTTGCGGCTGGCGCAGGACCAGTCGGTCCAGGATGCCAAGGTCCTCGTGAGCCGTTTCGCCTCAGAACTAGGAGATGATCTCGTAACGGGACTCCTGGCCGGCGTCACCGACACCGATGAGGTCGGGTTGGCCGCGCAGCGCCTGCGTATTGCACACGCCAAGAAGATCCTCGGCGACATCGACTCGATCGAAGCTCGTCGCCTCATCGCCGGAATCGACACACTGGCTCACAAGAGCGTCTGGATAGTCGGCGGTGACGGCTGGGCGTACGACATCGGGTTTGGCGGCCTGGACCATGTGTTCGCCTCCGGCCGGAATGTCAACATTCTGGTCCTCGACACCGAGGTGTACTCGAACACCGGCGGGCAGGCTTCGAAAGCCACCCCGCGGGGAGCGGTTGCCAAGTTTGCCGCCGGTGGGAAGCCGACCGGCAAGAAGGATCTGGGAATGATCGCCCAGGCCTACGGCAACGTGTACGTGGCACAGATCGCGGTGGGCGCCAACAACACGCAGACCGTGAAGGCCTTCGCCGAGGCCGAGGCGTATCCGGGGACCTCCCTCATCATCGCCTACAGCCAGTGCATCGCCCACGGCATCGACATGGAGACCGGGATGAGCCACCAGAAGGAAGCCGTTGAGAGCGGCTACTGGCCGCTGTTTCGGTTCGACCCGATGGCAGAGGCCGAAGGCCGGCACTCGTTCCATCTCGACAGCCGGGCACCGAAGCTCACCTTCAAGGACTTCGCGATGCAGGAAGCTCGCTATGCGATGCTGGCCAGAACCAAGCCGGAGCAGGCTGAAGAGCTGTTCGCGAGAGCACAGGACGACATCGACAATCGGTGGCACCTCTACGAGCAACTGGCGGACCTGGACCGGCAGGTCCCTGAGGAGGAGGAGGAGGTCGCGCCATGAGCGTCGATCTGACGACCAAGTATCTCGGGCTCGACCTGGCCCATCCGATCGTTCCCTCCGCTTCGCCGATGACCGGCAACCTCACCTCGCTCCGCCAGCTCGAGGCGGCCGGCGCCTCGGCTGTGGTGCTCTGGTCGCTGTTCGAAGAACAGATCGTCCACGACGAGGAGCAAGCCCTGGCCCTCGCCGAGTTCCACTCGGACAGCTTCGGTGAGGCCGTCGGCGGGTATTTCCCCACCCTGCAGGATTACAACACCGGACCGGGTGAGTATCTGAAGCTCATCCGCGACGCCAAAGAGCACCTGGAGATCCCGGTGATCGCCAGCCTGAACGGCACTTCGATCGGGGGCTGGCTTCGCTACGGGAAGCTGATGGAGGAGGCGGGTGCGGACGCGCTCGAGCTGAATGTCTATCTGATCCCGACCAACCCGGAGACGACCGGAGCTGAGGTTGAGGAACAGTATCTAGATCTGGTGATGGCCCTCAAGAAATCGATAACGATTCCCTTGGCCGTGAAAGTGGGGCCGTTCTTCAGCTCGATCCCCAATATGGCGACCAGGCTGATCGATGCCGGCGCCGACGGTCTGGTGCTGTTCAACCGGTTCTATCAGCCCGACATCGACCTCGATGAACTCGAGGTGAAGCCGAATCTCAGGTTGTCCCACTCGGACGATCTGAGATTGCCGTTGCGCTGGACTGCGATCCTCAAGGGCCGTTTGCTCGGCTCGATGGCCGTGACCAGCGGTGTTCACACGGCGCAGGATGTGATCAAACTCCTCCTGGCCGGGGCCGACGTCACGATGATGGCATCGGCCCTGCTGCGCAACGGTCCGGCCGTGCTCACCGAGGCCCTGGAAGGACTGCGGTCCTGGCTGGAAGAGAACGAGTACGAATCTGTGCGTCAGATGAAGGGCTCGATGAGTCAGTCGGCGTCTCCGGATCCGGCGGCCTTCGAGCGCGGCAACTACATGAAGACGCTGGTCACCTACGCCCGGCCGGGTGTATAGCGGAGGGCAGGCCGCACTAGGCCGGAGGGCGGTTCTCTCTGAGGGCCGCCCTCACGTTCGTCCACGTGTCTTCCAGAGACTCGGGCAAGACTCTGGTGCCTGCGGTGGAGGTCATGAAGTTTGTGTCTCCCAACCAGCGCGGCACCAGGTGGAAGTGGAGGTGGTCGGGGATCCCGGCTCCCGCCACCCGGCCCAGGTTCAACCCCAGATTGAAGCCTTGAGGACGCATAGCGGCGTTGAGACCCAGCTCGGCGCGGATGATCAGGTCCCACATCTGCGACCGCTCTTCAGGCGTGAGCTCCGAGAGGCCGGCGGTGTGGCGATTGGTAGTGATCATCAGGTGACCAGTCGAATACGGGTAACGGTTCAGAACCGAGTAGGCGAGAGGCGTGCGCTCGAGGATCAAGGCGTCTTCGTCGGACTCGTCGGGCAGCCGGCAGAACAGACAGTCGTCGTCGAGAGCGCCGTCGATTGACTTCACGTACGTGGACCGCCAACCGGCCCAGAGATGATCAAGCACAATCTCAGGGTAACCGACGACCTGCTCGCCGCCCGCAAACCTATCGTTCCAGCATGTTTCGTTCGAGCCACCACTGGGTGATCGGACTTGGTTTCGCCGGTTGCCAGGCCTTGTAGGCCTCTTTGCGGGGAACCGGCCACTCGATGTCGATGTCGACTCTGGTTCCGAACCGATCCGCTCCCGCCAGCACGTTGAGCGCTTCCCCGAGCACACGGTCCTGCATGGGGGCGTCGCCCGGCATTCCGAATGGATGACCGAAGGGAAACTCGACGCCGACGGTACGCGGGTTGAACAGAGCTGTGGCGAGATCCGGCATCATGGTCACGACAACCGTTGGGATTCCTGCCGCTTCGATCCAGCGTGCCAGCACGGGCACGTTCTTACAACAGTCCGGTCAGACCGGAGCCAGGATGAGGCCGTCCACTTCATCCTGATGAAGGAGGTCGATTATCCCGGGAGCGGCAATC
This sequence comes from Acidimicrobiia bacterium, assembly GCA_035471805.1. Taxonomy (NCBI): domain Bacteria; kingdom Bacillati; phylum Actinomycetota; class Acidimicrobiia; species Acidimicrobiia bacterium. Next base: position 55,337 of record DATIPS010000054.1, read on the forward strand.
TCCCGCCACCCCTCCAGTCCGGCTCCCTGGAATCCCATCACCGAGTAGTGGCGCCGGGCGGCTTCTCCGATCACCCGGCGTTCCTCGGCGTCTGCGAGCCTATCGATGGGCAAAGCGATGTTTGGATCGGCCAGGATGTCGTCGTGGCTGATGTGCAGGTGAGCGAGCGCGATCCGTTGCCACGGCTTTGGAATGACCCGAAAGGACGGGTCGCCCCAGGTTGGTTCGGCACGTTCCCGATCGAGATCAAACGCTTCCTGGCCGTTCTCGAGGTACATGCCCGAGGAGGTGAGGAGCGCTATGCGGCTGCTGCCCAGGCGTTTGTCGAACGGGGCCCACACCGGGTCGGTGCCGTCCGGCGTGGGGTTCTCGTAGAAAGGGCGGAAGCTGCGGGGAAGGAACCGGTAGCTGTCGATCTTCACTGCTGCTCCTGCGGCTGTTTCAGTTCACAGTAATAGCCGCCGGTCGTCGGCAGGTTCCGGTGGGTGACCGGGTGGCGAACGGCGGCTCGGAAAGCCGGGTTCACCCGGTCGTGGAGGGCGTGTCGGGCCGTGCGACGGTTTCCTCGGGAAGGTCCGCGCCGCGCAGGTCGATCGACACCTGGTCGCACTGTTTGCATACGCGGCGAATCAGGCCTCCCGGGAGGTTTTGTTCGCTCCAGTCGTGAACGTGGTCCGCCGATCGACTGATCTTGCGAGTGTGGCGCCTTCCGCCCGATCTCTCGATTCGCTCGATGAGGTTGGTCCGGCGCTGCTCCAGACGCCGCTTGATCCCTTTTCGGCTCTTCGGTTTTCGGGTTTCGATCCAATCGGGAACCGTGTACGCGAAATCGACCGGATCGTTGGCGATGAAGGTCAAGCGTTCGCCGTCCAGTTCGAGGGCGAAACGGTCGCTTGCCGAACGGCGGATCTCGACGGTGTCGAAACCCCAGGAGCCGAGGTCCGATTCTCCGACCTTGAGCGTCAGGGAGTCTTCGTCGATCGCCAAAGAAGCCGGGGCGCGGTCCCCCCCGGCTGTTTCGAGCGAGCCTTTGAAGATTTTCACTCTAAGTTCCCCTAATGCCACCGTGCGTGAACTATCGCGCCGCCCGGGCCTCCCGTCAAGACCAGGAGATCAGAGTTCGCGTTTGGCGAGTGCGCCTATTGTCCCATACAGCAGGGCGAACGTGCCGGCCAGGGTCACGAACAGGGATTTCAGGAAATCGCCGAATGCCGCACCCCGGACCAGCCCGTCGAGTGCCCCGATCAGACGGCTGGGCAGCCAATCCGTCAAGCTCGGGATCAACCCGATGATCGGCAGCACGAGGAGCACCACCAGGCTGAGGATCACGGTCGGAAGCACGTTCTTGAGCGTCGAGCCGAAGAAAGCAACTATCGAGACGGTGAACAGCAGGTAGACGGAGCCGCAGAGCATTCCGGCGGCCATTGCGCCGGCGTCCGGCGCTCCGATGAGCACCGCCGTCTCGTACCAGGCGAGTAATCCTCCCACAACGTAGGCCAGGATCCCGGCGGCGGTGACGACCACATAGCGGGGGATCAACAGCCGGGCGGACGACATCACGCGGGTACGCAGGAACACCGCCATCTCGTAGCGAGATTCGATGGTGAGGGCTCCGGCCGCGATCATCACCAGGACGAGTATGCCGAGCTGCTGAATGTTGGCCGAATACTGCTCGATTCCGTCGGCCGGTGTCGGCTCCGGGAGGATGATCTGAACACCGCCGCCGAATCGCTCGACTAACTCTCCGATGTAGCGGGCCGACAGCGGTCCGATGATGCCGAAGAAGACGAACACGCCGAAGATCGCAACCCATCTTTTGGTGCGCACCATCCGGATCCACTCGAGTCTCCAGAGATTCACGACGTGAGCTCCAGGAATACGTCTTCGAGGTTCGCCCCTTCCGGCGACATCGATATCACGGCCGCTCCATTGTCGGCGAGAACCTTCACAAGGTTGCGCTCGGCCTCATCTCGTCCTGCAACCGTTACCCGAAGGTCACCTGCCGAAACTCGCTCGACCAGGTGTACCCACGGCGCATCCCGAAGCGACTGCAAGACACCGTCGTCGGCGTCGCGCAGCCGAATCCGATAGACGGCTTCGACCCTGCCCACCAGCAGCTCATCGAGCGAACCCTGGAAGAGGAGTCGGCCATCTCTGAGGATGCCGACAGTGTCGCACACCTCCTGGACGTCTCCCAAGATGTGACTGGAGAACATGACCGTTGACCGGCCGCGCAGCCGGGTGACGAGGTCGAGCACCTCCCGTCTGCCGGCCGGATCGAGTGCGGCGCTGGGCTCGTCGAGCAGCAGTACCTGCGGCTCGCCGATGACCGTGGCCGCCAGACCGAGGCGTTGGAGCATTCCTCGCGAAAAGCCGCCGACGCGAACGTCCGTGGAATCTCCCAGTCCGGTCTCCGCCAGCACCTCCTCTACCCGTTCGACGGGAACGTCCGGGGCGGCGAGGTTGCGGGCAAGGTCGACCACCTCGCGCGCCGTGAGCCAGGGCTCGAACTGGGGTGTGTCCGGTAGCACGGCCGTCCGCGACCGGGGGGCGCCGATATCGACGGCTCCGGAGTCCGGGTGTCTCAGTCCCGCCAGGATTCCGAGCAGTGTCGTCTTTCCGGCGCCGTTCGGCCCGACCAGGCCGTATACGGAACCCTCGGGAACGACAATCGAGACTTCGTCGAGCGCACGCTTGGGCCCGTAGGTCTTGGTGAGCGACTTGGTCGAAATCATTCGGGTCCGCGCCCCACCAGGAAGTACACGATTCCTCCAATAGGAACGGACAGGCATATCAGGGCCCATGCCCACTTCGGAAGGTGCCGTACCGATCTCCTCGAGATGTCGTACCAGCAGTAGCCGATCCAGGCGATTACGAAGATGGCGAGTGGAACGAGGGCGGCAATCAGGGTAGAACTCATACGGGGGAAGCTAGCAAAGCAGATGCCGATCAATGGGTCGGTTCGTCCTGGTTTTAGAAGGCGTTCAGCAGGATCATGTAGAGAGCTGCGTAGAGGAGCAGGAGACCGGTTCCGGTGATCCTGTTGTGACGCCTCAGCGTTCCCAGGAGGAGGGTCACCACGCCGGCGGCTCCCAACGCTCCCATTCCGCCCGTGAGCGCCAGGTCGGCGGAGACTGCCACCGGGGCGACGAGGGGCCCTATTCCGATAGAAAGTGTGGCATCGACCAGGCTGGATCCAAACACATCGCCAACCGCAAGGTCCCGTCGGCCCTGTCGGAGCGCCGTCACGTCCACCAGGAGTTCGGGCAGCGAGGTGCCGAGTGACACACCCAGGAATCCGATGATGTAGACGGGTACTTCTACGAGCTCGGCGATTCGCAGGAGGGCTTCGATCGCGAGCCAGGATCCTGCTCCAACGAGACCGAGAGCTCCCAACGCAAGAAGAATGTGTCTCGACTTCCGGCGGGAAGGTACGCGGAGTGCAGGGCCGGATGTTGGTGGCGCATACTTCCAGACGGCGGCGCAGGCGACCATCCATGCGATCACGAGGACCCCGCCATCGAGTCTGCTCAGATATCCGTCTGCCACTAGGAAGATTCCCAGGATCAGAGCAAGGATCGTTAGACCTCCAACCAGACGGACGCGCCTCTTGCCCAGCACCAGTGTGCCCCCGACGAACGGCAGAAGGCCGAGTACGAGGGTCATTTGGGTGGCCGCCGATCCGATGGAATCGCTGACGTTGACGTCGCCCTGATCGCGCACCGAGGAGATGATCGAGTTGGCGATTTCAGGGAGATCGGTCCCGATCGCCAGCAAGCTGAGTCCGATGACGAACGGGGGAAGCCGACTGCCGAATGCCAGAGCGGAGGCGTGGTGTACTGCTCGGCGACTGGCTCCCAGAGCGACGACCAGTCCGATGATGCCGGCGACGATCCACGCTGCGGTCATCTCGTCTCGATACTACGTGACCCCGCCGCGGGACGGTCCGAGGACGGCCCCGGCCCAGATGCTCCGGCTCCGTGTTCGAGCCGTGGGTGCAGCATTGTGCGCATTACGGGGTGTTGCATAATGCTGCATAATCTGCACGGTCTGCATAGTCGGGAAGTACGGTCTCCGGAATGGGACCTTGTGCCCTGCTTCACAAACTCTGCGCGGCGTATTGTGAATGGTATGCAGAACACCGCCCACCCCACTCGATCGGACCGACGGTGACCTCACTTCTCACCGCCAAGGAACTGCAGGAAGTCCTCCAGGTCGATCGATCCACGATCTACCGGATGGCCGAGTCCGGCCGTCTTCCGGCAATCAAGGTCGGCAGACAGTGGCGTTTCCCGTCCGCCCAGGTCGATGCTTGGCTCGGTACCTCGAGCGGGATCTCATCGAGGGTCTCCGCCGTCAACGTCCCTCCGCCGGGCGGCAACGGGGCCCTCATCAGCCTTCTTCCGAGAGAATACGTCGAGGACATGACCGAGCTACTGGGCCAGCTGCTCGGTGTCATGGTCGTGGTGACCGACATGGACGGACAACCTATCTCCGAGGCAGCCAATCCGTGCGGTCTCTTTGAGGCAATCAACGAGACCGATGAAGCCGTTGCAGGGTGTGTGGTCAGCTGGAAACGCCTGGCCGACGAGGCCGATCTTCGGCCTCGCTTCATGGCCAGCCACATGGGACTCCTCTGCGCTCGAAGCTTTGTGCGGGTCGGTTCGGAGCTGAAGGGGATGGTGATGGTCGGCGGAGTAGCTCCCGACCCGTGGCCGCCGGCGCCGGGTGAACTGGCTCGTATCGCGGATGCCTTCGGCGTGCCCCACGGTGTGGTGGAAGACCGCGTGAATGAGGTCTACCGACTCGACGAATCCGACCTCGACCGCGTGTTGGATTACCTGCCCCGTATAGCGCAGATGCTGTCTCATCTCGCGACTGAAAGAACAAACCACCTCGCCAAACTGGACGCGATCGCGACCCTGGTTGGGGCGGATGCAACAACCAAGGAGAATCAATGAGAAAGCTGCTCGTCCTCGGTGCCGGCACGGCCGGCACCATGGTCGTCAACAAGCTGAGCCACCACCTCGACGGCGAGGAGTGGGACATAACGATCGTCGATCAAGACGAGACCCACTACTACCAGCCGGGTTTCTTGTTCATCCCGTTTGGGATCTACGGACGAAATGATGTGATCAAGGCCAAGCGGGACTTCATGCCCGCCGGCGTCAAGATGATCACCTCGGCGATCGAGATCGTCGAACCCGAGAACAACCGCGTCAAGATCGTAGAAGGCGACCGCTGGCTCGACTACGACTACCTGGTAATCGCCACCGGGACGCACCCGCGTCTCGAAGAGACTCCCGGACTTCAAAACGAAGACGGGACCATGCCTGACAACGTTCACACGTTCTACACCCTCGAGGGTGCCTGCCGTCTGCAGAAGTACCTGCGCAGCTGGGAGGGCGGCAAGATGGTGATGAACATCATGGAGATGCCCTTCAAGTGCCCCGTCGCCCCGCTCGAGTTCACGTTTCTGGCCGACTGGTGGTTCTCAGAACAGGGCATGCGCGACCGGGTGGAAATCGAGTATGTGACCCCGCTGCCCGGGGCTTTCACCAAACCGGTTGCATCGAGAGCTCTGGGCGGGATGCTCGACGAACGCAAGGTGTCCCTCGTAGCGGACTTCATGGTGGAGCGCGTGGACGCTGAGAACAACAAGCTCGTGGCCTTCGACGAGGAGGAGGTCGAATACGACCTGTTGGTCACGGTTCCCGTCAACATGGGCGCCGACTTCGTCGGCAGGTCGGGTCTGGGCGACGAACTCAACCACGTGCCGGTCGACAAGGGCAATTTCCTCTCGACTCACTACGACAACATCTTTGCGCTCGGTGACGCCTCGAACATCCCGACCTCAAAGGCAGGATCGGTTGCCCACTTCGCCGTCGACATCTGGACCGAGAACTTCCTGCGCTACATAGACGGACTCGAGATGGTGGAGGAGTTCGACGGTCATGCCAACTGCTTCATCGAGAGCGGCCACGGCAAGGGCCTCTTGATCGACTTCAACTACGAAACAGAGCCGCTGCCGGGCAAGTACCCGCTTCCGGGAGTCGGGCCCTTCTCGCTCCTGCAGGAATCCGAGATGAACCACTGGGGCAAGATGATGTTCCGCTGGATCTACTGGAACATCCTGCTCAAAGGCAAGGAGATGCCCGTCCCGGCGCTCATGTCGATGGCCGGCAAGTGGAGCTGAGCACATGACCACCGCGACCGACATCACCATCGCCGAGTTGAACGACAAGATCGACCGGCTCACCGCGCAGGTCGAGTTTCTTGCCGATGAGGCGATCGAGGCACGGAGACGGCGGCAGGAGTGGGACGAGTTGAAAGCAGACGTCACTCCGCTGTTGGGTGAGATGTACTCGTATGCCGCGCGGGAACTGGCCGAGGTCGAGCACGATGTGTCGCTCGAGCAGATCGCCCATCTGCTCAAGCGTTTGATGCGCAACGCAGGCACTCTGGAGGCTTTGCTCGAGCAACTGGAGAGCGCATCCGACCTGATCGGCACTCTTTCGCCGCTCACCGGCGACGCCGTCTACAAGCTGATGGAGGTTCTCAACGGCCTGGAGCAACGGGGCTACTTCGCCTTCGCGAAAGGGTCGCTCGGTGTCATCGACAACGTAGTCACGTCGTTTACGACGGAGGACGTCAATGCACTCGGCGATAACGTGGTCCTGATTCTTCAGGCGGTGCGGGAAATGACCCAGCCCGAAGTGATGACCATGCTTCGCAACACGGCGACGACCGTCCGGGAGCAACCGGTACCCGAAGACGTTTCACTGTTCGCCCTCATCAAGCAGATGCGCGACCCGGCAGTGAAGCGAGGGCTGTCCAGGGCGCTCAGCGCGCTGCGGTCCGTTTCGGGCGATTTCTCAGAACAACAAGGGCAACAAGGCTCAGAAAGGTAGAAACCATGGCAACCGAACTGATCGGTGGCATCGAACTCGAAGTCGACGACGAAGGCTTCATGACTGATCCGAGTCAGTGGAGTGAGGAACTCGCTCCTGCGCTCGGCAAGGAGATCGGTATCGATGAGCTGACCGACGAGCACTGGAAGGTAATTCGCTTCCTGCGTTCCGATTTCGAAGCTCAGGGCGAGACGGCCACGCTGCGGCGTGTTTCGACGATGGCCGGCGTTCCGACAAAGGATCTCTACAAGCTCTTCCCGAAGAAGCCCGCCAAGAAGATGTCGTATGTCGCCGGGTTGCAGAAGCCGACCGGCTGCGTGTAGTGGAAGAGGGAAGGAGCACAACTAGTGCCGAAATTTGACGACGACGGCGGCGATCGGAAACTCTGCATCATCGTGAGCAAGGGGACCATGGAATGGTCGACGGCCGCCATGGTTCTCGGCAACGCCGCGATCGGTGAGGGCATCGAACTGCACGTGTTCTTCACCTTCTGGGGCCTGGACGCCATCGTCGATCGCCGTATGGACAAGCTCAAGATCTCCCCGGTGGCCAACCCATCGATGAAGATCCCGGGCACCGATATCGGGATGGCCAACATGCTGGCCGGCCTGCCGGGCATGACGGCATTTGCATCGAACATGATGGCCAAGGAGATGAAGGCTCTCGATGTGCCCCCGCATCGCGAGTTCATGCAGATGGTCCACGACTCCGGCGCCCATTTCTGGGCGTGTCGGTTGACCTACGACATGCTTAAGCTGACTCGGGAGGATCTCTGGGATGGGGTCGAAGATGTGATTTCGGCTACCGACTTCATGGAGCTCTCCGAAGGCGCACAGATCATTTTCATCTGAGGAAAACGTACCTCGTACGACTGGCAACGACTTGGGCCGCCCACGAGGGCGGCCCAATCGCGTTTTCTCCCCCGCACGAGCGGGGGAGATCCCTGAGTCTTCGAAGGGAGAGGGGGCAAGCGCAAGACAGCCCCCCTCGCCCTCGAAGACTCGGGCACTCCCCCCGCCGGCGGCGGGGGGAGAAACAGGTTTGCTTTCCTCTCCGGGCGCCTGATGGGGGAGGTGGTTGCGGGTCCGAAGGACTGGGAGCGGTGGGGGCAGGCGCAAGACAGCCCCCCTCGCCCTCGAAGACTCGGGCACTCCCCCCGCCGGTGGCGGGGGGAGAAACGCGAATCCCCCAGGTCTGGCGGGGCCAATTGCCAATTGCCTGCTCCTACTGCCTACCGCCTACCGCCCGCTACTCACGCTTCCAGCATCTCCATCGCTCTTGCCAGCTTCTCGCGAGCCTCCGCGGCAATGATCTCCATCTCGGGCGCGTCGGTGACCGAGTTCATGATTCCGGGGTCCAGCGCTTCCACGATCGTGCCCGATTCGCTCTCGTACACGACGACATTGCAGGGGAGCAGCAGGCCGATTTCCTCTTCAGCGCCCAGGGCTCGATTGGCCAGAACCGGGTTGCAGGCGCCCAGAATCTTATAGGCGGGCCGATCGACGCCTATCTTCTCTTTGAGCGTTGCCTGCACGTCGATCTCGGTCAGGACCCCGAATCCCTCCACCGCCAGGGCGGCGCGCGTCCGGGTCTCTGCTTCCTCTACTCCGACTTCGAGAATCACTCTCAGTCCATAGGGCCTTTGCTCCATTGCTCCTCTTTCCCCCGATGGGCCATTGATACCCCCCGGAGTATATCTCGGTTGCCGCCGCCCAGGCGTGCGGTTCGGCGGTCAGTCGGGGACGTTGGCCCCTAGTCGTTTTCTCCGCGGCGTGGGATGGTTTCCACACTAGGTGAGAGGCGTAGAGCAGGTTGTTTGTCTATTACTTCGTCTACGTCGACCGACCGTTCCGGAAGGTCGAGCGAGAACTTCTCGATCGATTCGAGGAGTTGGACGTGTGGGCTTCGGAGGCCTACCGGGATGGGGAGAATATCCGGGCGAGAATGGCCGTCGGCAAGTCGCCTTTGCTGGCGAAGGAGGTCTCGCTCCACGTTGGTGAGCCCATTCGAGCGCATGCCCACACCACCCTGCCGTTGATGTGGGACGCCACCGGTTCACCGGGCCTGTTCCCGAGGATGCTGGCCGACCTCATTGTCGCCCCGCTCGGCTCATCGAGGGCTCAGCTGACCTTCAGGGGTTCCTACGACCCACCACTCGGACCCGTCGGTGAAGTTCTCGATCGGGCTTTGCTGCATCGCGTCGCCGAGGCCAGTGTCAAGGCTTTCATGGATCGAATCGCGTCTGCGCTGAGTGATGCCGATGGTCCGGCGAACTCCGAGAGGGAGATAGTCGGCAGCTGATCGCAGTCGGCGCTCGGCCGGCGCGGAAAACCGCGTGCGAAGTGCCCAACCGGCCCGGCAGGGCCTAGAGCGGCAGGCTTATCAGGACGGTCGTACCCTGGCCGGGTGATGTGTTGATCGTCGTGGAACCCCGGGCTTTGTCGGCCCGCGATCGGAGATTATCGAGTCCCATACCCTTGGAAACGGTGGAGGGATCGAATCCGTCGCCGTCATCGGTGACCGAGATCAGGACACAGTCGGCACCCTCTTCGATCGTCACGGAGATCTTCGTCGCTCCGGAATGGCGCAGGGCATTACTGAGCGCCTCGCGGATCATCTGCAGGGCGTCGTCGACCGCCGTTCCGGGTAGCTCGGCTGCCTCCTTGCTGACATGAACATCGACATCGGCTCCGTACGGTCCGGCCAGCTGGCCGACCAGGTCGGCGAGCTCGAGGCGCAGATTGCGACGGGTCCATACGGGCGGGCGCAGGTCGAATATGTAGCGTCGAAGTGCCGCGATCGACTCATCGAGCCGGCCGACCGCCTCGTCCAGTCCGGAGTGAACGGCCTCGTCCTTGATGTTGTGACCGAGCGCTTGCAGAGACAAACCAACCGCGAAGAGATCCTGGATGATCGCATCGTGCAGATCTCTGGCGATGCGCTCCCGGTCTTCGACCACCGCAACCCGGCGAAGCCTTCGCTGCAGCCGCGCCGTCGAAATCGCCGAGCCCGCTATGACTGCCAGCGCCTCCACGAGAGCCTCATCGTCGATTGTGAATCCGCTCTTCTTCTCCGTCAGGTAGAGGTTGCCGAAGACCGCGTCGCCGATCCTGATCGGAACTCCGAGAAACGACTCCATGGGTGGGTGGTGATCTGGAAAACCAATGTAATCCGGATGATCGGAGAGGCGGTCGAGGCGCATCGTGGTCGCCACGCGCGTAATCGTGCCCAGAACTCCGCGGCCGCGCGGTGGATCGCCCATCTTGGCGGCGAGGTCGGGGTCGATTCCCACATGAAGGAACTGGATGAGGGTGCTGTGCTCGCCGATGACGCCGAGGGCGCCGTATTTGGCCCCGGTGAGGTCCATTGCCGTCTCGACGGTGGTCCAGAGGACGGCCGTCAGGTCGGTCTGCCCTGCGACCGCGGCTGCGCCTTCGACCATTTGGGCGAGTCTGCTCGCCGGGAGCTTTGCGTCGACCATGGCGAAAGGATATCCGAGAATTTCGATACTGCCGAACTCGGGACCTTCGTCGGTGTTCTTCGGGGCGGAAGGTCCAGAGGCGAAAGTCACATTCCGGTTACTCTGAGGTCTGGGAGAAGCCATTTATGCGAATCGTGGTTGTGGATGATCATGAGATCGTTCGCCAAGGTCTGAAAGCCCTGCTCGAAGCCGAGGAGGATTTCAGTGTTGTCGGTGAGGCCGGTTCGGTCGCCGAAGCCGTTCGAAGGGTGGGCTACGAATCTCCGGATGTGGTCGTCATGGACGTCCGGCTGCCGGACGGTTCGGGCGTTGAGGCTTGTCGTGAGATCAGGTCTCGCTGGCCGAGCGTCAAGGTACTCATGCTGACCTCCTACGCAGACGAGGAGGCTTTGATGTCGGCGATCGTCGCCGGCGCCTCCGGCTACGTTCTCAAACGAATCGACTCGCACGATCTCGTCAACAACCTGCGCCGAGTGGCCGCCGGAGAGTCTCTACTCGACGGCGAGATGACGGATCGCCTGTTCCGGAAGCTGCGCGGTGACGAGCCTGATGATCCGTTGCTGGCTCGTCTCACTCCCCAGGAGCGCAAGATCCTGGACCACATCGCCGAAGGTCTGACCAACCGCGAGATTTCTGAGGAGATGTTCCTCGCCGAGAAGACGGTGAAGAACTACGTGTCGAACCTGCTTGCCAAGTTGGAGATGAGCCGGCGAAGCGAGGCTGCCGCCTACGCGGCTCGACTCTCGGCGCGTCGCGATCAGGATTACCCGCCGGAGGTCTGGGCGGGCAAGTGAGTGCCCGTCGGTTCCGGCGATTACGCTGATGTAGGATCCGGCTTTGTCGGGTCGGATGCCGTTCGCGGAGGCGACTCTCGAACGCTTCTTCCCGGCGCTGAAGGGAGCATGACATGCGGGTTCTCGACCTCATGACAACCGAGGTAGCAACGGTTACTCCCGATGTGAGCCTCAAAGAAGCGGCGCGCCTGATGACCGATATCGGCGTGAGTGGAATCCCCGTGCTCGACGAGAACGAACGACTCGTCGGCATCATCACCGAAGCAGACTTCCTTGCTCGCGAAGCCGGCCGTGTCGAGCCACGCCAGAGAAGACTTCTGGACGCTTTATTCAGCGCGCCGCAGGTGGCTGAGGCGGAGACAGTCGAACAGGTCATGACACACGATCCGGTCGTCATTTACCCGGAGGCAAGCCTGACCGAAGCGGCCCGTGTGATGGTGAATCACGGCGTGAAGCGTTTGCCCGTTGTCGACGCGGACGGCAACCTGCGCGGCGTCATAAGCCGTGCCGACGTCGTCGCCGCATTCACTCGCCCCGACGACGTCATCGAGGATGAAATCCGTGAGGACGTGATTCGCCGGATACTCTTCCTCGAGGAGGTGGCGGTGAACGTGTCCGTGGTCGATGGGGTCGTCACGTTGTCTGGATCGGTGCCGACCAAGAGCGATGCCCGTCTCCTGGAGGAGCTCACCAGGCGGCTCGACGGGGTAGTGCGGCTCAAGAGCGATGTCGCCTATGAGGTCGACGACCAGCGGCCGGTCGATTAGCCGGCACACAACCACCAGGATCGGGTACGCTTTCACACCGATCGAAGACGAGGGGACCTCATGGCACAGGCGCGTGGAAAACGTCTCATTCAGGAGCGCCAGCGAAAAGAAGCCGAGCAGCAGGAACGCAAACGTTCCGCCGAACGCCGGCGCATGCTGGTGATCGCCGCCGCCGCCGTCGCCACGCTGGCTCTGGGAGTCGGCTGGATCTTCCTCGCTCCGGGACCCCCCTGGATCGCTTTCGACAGCGTCGGAAACGATCACATCGAAGCCATCGGCGACCCTCACGTCGCCTACAACAGCTCTCCTCCTTCGTCCGGCCCTCACATAGGGGGTCTCGTCGGATGGGAGGAGCATTCCGAACAGATCCCGCCGGAAGCCTTTGTGCATAACCTGGAGGACGGTGGGGTGGCACTCACGTACAACTGCCCGGAGGGATGCGACGGTGTTGTCGGCACTCTTCGATCTGTGCTGGCCGATTACCAGAACGACAGCGTCCTCATGTTCCCCTACGACGACGTCGTCGACCCCGACGGTGTTGCACGCACCGGCGCCGCGGTAGCGTGGGGACGTGTCTTCTACTTCGACGACTTCTCCGACCCCGAAACCGAGAAAGACCTCCGAGCATTCATCGACAGCTTCGAGGGAATCAACAACCACGTCGGTGCCTGACGCCGCATCCGTCTCGCTGCCCGGCGGAGTAGGAGATCTCGCGACGATCACGTGGCCGGGCGACGGGGCGACCGGTCTCTTCCTCGCCCATGCGACTGGGTTTTGCAAGGAGGTGTGGGAGCCGGTCGTTGCCCACCTTCGTCCTTACATCGCGGGGTCGATCGTGGCGTGGGACGGTCGCGCTCACGGGGCTTCGTCGGCGGGCACCCCTCCCTTCGACTGGTGGGATTTCGGGCGGGACGCTCTCGAGGTAGTCGACTCGATCGACCTCGGAATCCGCGTCGGAGTCGGACACTCGATGGGCGGTGCGGCGCTGGCGATGGCCGAAATCCTGCGACCGGGTACATTCGACGGTCTGGTTCTGATCGAGCCGATCGTGTTTCCCCCGCCGTTCGGGCGGTTCGACAACATGATGGCGGAGGTCGCGCGCAAGCGGCGTTCGTTCTTTGCCTCCCCGGAGGAAGCACATTCAAACTTCGCCGGCAAGGCTGCGTTTTCTGCATGGGATTCCAGAGCAATGGAGGCCTACATCCGGGGTGGCCTCAGGGTCGTCGACGATGCCTGGCTTCTTTCCTGCAGCCCGCACCATGAGGCCGAGGTGTACAGGGGAGGCTCTGCCCACGGAGCATTCGATCGCCTCGGAGAAATCGGGATACCCGTTCTCCTGCTGGCGGGAGAACACTCGACGACTCACGACGAGGACCTCGTCGAGATTCTGTTGTCCCAACTCGTCTCCGGTTCGGCGGTCATCGTGCCGGACGCCGGACACTTCCTTCCGATGGAGAAGCCGGCAACGGTCGCCGAGTTGATCCTCGACTTCACTTCCCGGCTCACGTGACGGTGCCCTCGCCCGGACGGCCGTAGAATCAACGATTCGTGCTGTTTCCCGACCATGTTCTCGACGAATTGGAAAAGGGGCTCGCGGGCACCGCGGGCTTGCGTCTCGCGTCGGTCGGCGTAGATGTCGATCCGCTCGAGTTCGTCCGCGCTGCACACGACTCTGCCTCGTCGTCGGTGTTCTTCGGCCGGCCCGGCGGATTCGAGATCGGCGCCATCGGGTCGGTCTGGGAAGCCGCTGTGGCTTCGGGTGATGGTCGTCTGCGCCGGCTTGCCGCACAGGTTCCAGACCTGCCCGGCGCCCGGTTCCTGCTCGGGTACTCGTTCGAGGCCGACGGTCCAACCGGGGCGGAATGGGCGGACTACGGACCCGTCAGGCTGGTTCTCCCCAGCGCAGCCGTGGTGCGCGAGGGAGGCTCAACGAAACTGGTCGTGGCGGTCGACGGCGATCCTGCCTCCGGGGTAGTTCCCCTGCTGCGATCTCTCCGGCCTGCCGGACTGCGGCGGCGGCGCCATGCCGCCGTCCGGTCGATCGAGTCGGTGCCCGCCCCGGGCGAGTGGATGGATTCGGTCGAAGAGGCCGTTGCCGCCATCGGACGCGGGCCTCTCGAGAAAGTCGTGCTTGCCCGGTCGGTTGTCGTCTCCTCCGACGTGGCAACCGACCCTTTCGACCTGGCCGTCCGACTGCGGTCCGGATACCCGGGATGCTTCACCTATGCATGGGAGACCGGGTCGGGTTCATTCGTAGGTGCGTCACCCGAGTTGCTGGCTTCCGTGCGAGGAACGGGCGTCTTCTCCGAACCGTTGGCGGGAACCACGGCTCGCGGCGAGGGCGAAGACGACGATCGAACACTGGGTGAGCAGCTGATGGCCAGTTCCAAGAATCGGCATGAGCACCGCATCGTCATCGACGACATCGTGAGGCGGCTCGACGATCTCACGGATCACCTGGAGATCCCATCGACGCCGATGCTGCGCCGCATGACCAACATTCAGCACCTCTCGACGCGAATCCGGGGAGTGCTACATGCCGGTATCGGCATACTCGATGTTGTCGAAGCACTGCACCCAACACCCGCCATCGGAGGATCGCCGGCCGATGAGGCTCTCGCCGCGATCGCCAAACTCGAGATGATGGATCGGGGCTGGTATTCAGGTGGAATCGGCTGGATCGGACCCGATGGCGATGGTGATGTGGCCGTCGCGTTGAGATGCGCCTTGCTGAGGGGATCCACCGCACGGCTCTTCGCCGGAGCAGGGATAGTTGCCGGATCCGATGCTCAATCCGAGCTGGAGGAAACGCGACTCAAGTTCGGCCCGATGCTTTCCCTGCTGACCGAGGCGTGAGAGTCCGAACCCGGGGGGCGTTCGGCGCCCGAGCCCCTGTCGTCGCCGGCTCGTGATGTCTAGCGGCCGGCCGCCACACGCTCCCACATCGAGCGCAGAAGCGCGGCGCTTTCCGATCGATTGGTGCGCACCTCGATGACGCGCGGACCGTCGGTCGGGGCGGCTATCAGCCCGCCCAGTTCCTCGACTGTTGCCGGCAGATGGTGCTCGACACCGAAGGCACGGACGATTCCTGCGAAATCGAGCCCGTGCGGAGTTCCCAGATGGCGTTCGAAATATCCAGGGAAGTCCGCCTGAGGGAGAAGGCTGAAGATGCCTCCGCCGTCGTTGTTCGCGAGAACGATCGTCAGCGGCACACCGAGTCGCCGTGCGGTTGTCAGTGCGGTGAGATCGTGGAGCAACGACAGATCACCCAGGTAGGCGTACATCGGTGCCCCGGACCCGACTGCCGCTCCGAGGGCGGAGGAGATCAGTCCGTCTATGCCGTTGGCTCCACGGTTGCCGAAGAAGGAGATCCGGCGGTCGACGGTCGTGAAGAAGGCATCGATGATCCTGATCGGCATCGACGATCCCACATACAGCCCGGCACCGGCCGGCAGGTTGTCTCGCAGCGCCAGGGCCACGGCCGGCTCCGACGGGAAGGGGATCTCGAGCAACGGCATGATCGCAGCATCCGCCCGCCGCCAGCGCTCCACCCACGCTTCGGAGCCGGGTTCGTTCATGCGGGCGGCAAGGACCGCCGCCGCAGAAGCAGTATCGCTCCTGATGAGATGAGTCGCAGAGGCGCCGGGGTCCCGCCACCCAGACTCATCGAATAGCACCTGGCTGATGTGCGAGTTCTCCGACAGCCAGCGGTTGATTCCCTTGGACGTCGGCGGCGCTCCGAACCGGATGATGAACTCAGGACGCAGTTCGTCGTCGAGGTCGCCGCGTCGCGCCAGCCAGTCGCCGGTTGTGATCACGTTGGCCGGGTGATGCGGCCCCGCACGCAGGCCGGAAAGCGGGTCGGCGATCAGCGGAATCCGCGCCCTGATTGCGAGATTGGCGGCCGCTTCCGGAAAGGCAGGGTCATCGTTCGGGCCGGCCACCACCATCGTCGGGTGGGCCTGGACCATCGTGAAGATCCGTTCGACCAGTTCGGCGACCGGAGCCACCGGAGGTGCCCCCGTGAACGATGGGAGAGTGGGAGCCGGCAGGTTCTCCGGGACATCTCCGGGGACATCGATCGGCGCCAGCGGCTCCCGGAACGGAAGATTGAGATGGACGGGGCCCATTGGTGTTTCCAGAGCTGCAGACCAGGCGCGTGCCGCAAGGGCCGTGAAGGCGGCCAGGACGTCGGGCCGCGCTTCCGGAATAGGAGCCTCGTAGGACCATTTGACTGCACGGCCGTACATGCCTTGTTGATCGATCGCCTGGGGTGCGCCAACATCGCGAGCCTCCTGCGGACGATCGGCGGTCATCACGATCAGAGGCACTCTGGCGAATCGGGCTTCGACGATCGCCGGGAAGTATTCAGCGGCCGCAGTGCCGGAGGTGCACACCAGCGCAACCGGTATCCGGGTGGCCTTGGCCATCCCGAGGGCGAAGAAGGCTGCCGACCTCTCATCGTGGTGCGAAGAGTCCTCGATGTCGGGGTGGGCCGCGAACGCGAAGGTCAGCGGAGTATTACGAGAACCGGGAGTGATCGCGACGTGCCGGAGGCCCAGATTTGCCAGGGCGGCAACGAACGGCACTGTGGCTGCATAGTTGCGGTTGGAAGTGTGCATCAACACGGCCACACTAACGCTTGTGAAGCAAACACAAACTGAGCACGGCCCGGTGAGCCTCAGGCTCCACGGCACCGAACCGGCCAACCTCGTCGCTCTGCACGGATTCACCCAGCACGGTGCGGCCTTCGAAGAGCTGGCCTCCTGCCTCGGAATCTCCGTTCTCGCTCCCGACCTGCCCGGACACGGGTCGACGGACGCTCAACCGGCGACCTTTGCCGTCGCAGTCGATGTGGTCGTCGCGGTTCTCGAGTCCCGGCCGTCGAAGGCGAGTCTGGTCGGATACTCCCAGGGCGGTCGGGTTGCCCTGGGAGTTGCTCTGGCCAGACCCGACTTGATCGAGAAACTGGTGCTCATTTCGACTTCGCCGGGCATTGAGGATCCGGCAGTTCGTGCGGCCCGTCGGGCGGCCGATGACGCCCTGGCCGGGCGGATCGAGGAGATCGGTCTGGCTGCCTTCGTCGACGAGTGGCTGGCCCTGGACATGTTTGCGGGGCTCGGCCGCCGGCCGGCGGGATGGCGGGCGCACGACAGGGAGTTGCGCCTCGAGAACACCGCGGCCGGCCTTGCCGGGGCTCTGCGCGGGATGGGCCAGGGAGCTCAGCCGTACCTGGGAGCGCAGCTCGTCCGGCTTTCCACCCCTGCTTTGTTCATTGCCGGTGGTGAGGATCGGCGATACGTCGAGTACGCGGAGCAGATGCACGGCCTGGCCCCGCACGGTGTCCTGAGAGTCGTGCCTGGTGCCGGCCACGCCGTCGTCGGAGAAGCTCCCGGGGTGCTGGCCGATCTGATCGGGGCCTTCCTGCGGGCCGGCGGGATCGAGCGGGCCCGGACCTAAGCGGCCCCCACTGCAGCTCCGGCCGCAAGCACCACTCCGACCAATAGGTGGAGTCTGGCCGTGCCCTTGAGTACCCGGATGAGGGCGGGCCCTTCCGTTTTCGAGTACACCGTTCTGACCAGCCCGGCACCGAACGGCATCAGGAAGATTGCGAACATCGTTGGGGTCGCCGTCCATCCGGCCACTCCGAACAATGCGGTTGAGAGAAAAGAGCCGAACACGAGCAGCGCGAAGAGGGTTCTCGTCCGCTCCCTGCCGATGATCACCGCCAGCGTGCGTTTACCGGCAGAGGCGTCCGTCTCGATATCCCGAACATTGTTGGCAACGAGGATGGCGGTAACGAGGAGTCCGATCGGGACGGCCAGCAGCCAGGCATCGAGCGGGGCGGTCCGGTCGTGAACGTAGCGGCTTCCGACCGTCGCCACGAGCCCGAAGAAGACGAAAACGAAAACCTCGCCGAGGCCCCGGTAACCGTAGGGGCGCGGCCCGCCGACGTATCCGACCGTTGCGGCGATCGAGGTGATCCCGACAACGGCAATGACCCAGCCGGCCTCGACGATCAGATAGACACCGGCGACCGACGCCGCGGCGAACGCGGCAACCGTTGCCAGGGCCATCTGCCGTTCGGAGATGACCCCGCTGGCCACCATTCGCTGCGGCCCGATCCGCTGCTCGGTGTCGGCGCCTTTTCTGGCATCCGACAGGTCATTCGTGTAGTTGGCCGCCACCTGGATGGCCAGCGCTCCGATCATCGCAGCCAGGAACGGACCCCAGCGGAACACTCCGTCTCCTATTGCCAGGCCACCGCCGACCAGCACCGGAGTTGCCGCCGCCGGGAGTGTGTGGGGTCGGGCCGCCTGCCACCAGGCTCGACGTCTGCTCATCAGAAGTGGCGGGGATACTTCGTGTAGTCGGGATCCCGCTTCTCCAGGAAGGCGTCCCGGCCCTCCCTGCCCTCCTCGGTGCCGTAGGCCAACCGCGTCGCCTCACCGGCGAACAGTTGCTGGCCTACCAGACCGTCGTCGGGGAGGTTGAACGCATACTTGAGCATCATGATGGCGGTCGGGCTCTTGGCGTTGATCTCCTCGGCCCACTCGAGGGCAGTCCGCTCGAGGTCGGCGTGCGGCACCGAAGCGTTGGCCGCTCCCATCGCCACCGCTTCGTCCGCCGAGTAATCCCGACCGAGAAAGAAGATCTCCCTGGCGCGCTTCTGGCCTACTTGATTGGCGAGGTACGCCGACCCGTAGCCGGCATCGAAGCTGGCCACGTCGGCGTCGGTCTGTTTGAAGATCGCATGTTCCCTGCTCGCGATGGTGAGATCGCACACGACGTGGAGTGAGTGACCGCCGCCCACCGCCCAGCCGGGAACCACGGCAATGACCGGCTTGGGCATGAAGCGGATCAGCCGTTGGACCTCGAGTATGTGCAAGCGACCCGGGCTGGTGGTGCCGTCCTCGTACCGGTAGCCGTCCTTCCCGCGGATCCTCTGATCGCCGCCGGAGCAGAAAGCCCACCGGCCATCCTTCGGGGACGGCCCGTTGCCGGTCAGGAGAACGGTGCCGACCGCCGGGGTCGTTCGAGCGTGATCGAGCGCGCGATAGAGCTCATCGACCGTCTGCGGCCGGAAGGCGTTGCGTACTTCCGGCCGATCGAAGGCGACGCGAACGGTCCCACCCTGGCGCGCGCGGTGGTAGGTGATATCGGAGAAGTCGAACTCCGGAACCGGTTCCCACACGGAAGCATCGAATAGTTCTGAAACCATGGTTGGTCATCTCCTCGGCAACCGCCGATACTCTAAGGCCTAATGAACCAGATGGGCGATTGGTTGACGGCGAGCGCCGAACGGGCGCCTGCCGATCCGTTCCTGATAACCCCTGCACAAACGTGGTCGTTTGGCGAGGTGGAGGAGCTCGTCTGCCGCGCCGTCGGCGCTTTGCGGCGCTTGGGCGTGAAGAGGGGCGAAATCGTCGCCGTCTGGGGTGAGAACGATGTCGATACCGTTGTGGGAATGCTGGCAGTCCCGCGGACGGGTGCGCTGGTCCTCCCGCTGAATACGCGCCTGGCCGAAGAAGAAGTCGAGGCGCTTGTCAAACGTGCCGGGGTGACGAAGGTTCTCTCCTCGGCCCATGCTCCGAAGCTCGGATTGGAGACGTTGCCTTTGAAGGCGCTGGCCGGGGGCCCCGCCGACCGGCGATGTGAGGTTGTTCCACATGATGGATTCATGCTGATGTTCACCTCGGGAACGACGGGGCAACCGAAGTGCGTGAGGTTGAGTCGAGCGAACCTGGAAGCTTCTGCTGCAGCTTCGGCGCGGCATCTCGGCCATACCCGTGAGGATCGTTGGTTGGCTGTGTTGCCCGTGTTTCATGTCGGGGGCTGGTCGATCATCGTGCGCTCCGCCCGGGAGGGGAGCGCCGTCGTTCTCGAGCCTCGCTTCGAAAGCGCCCGCGCCGGTCTGCTGATGCGCGAGGGAAGGGTCACTCTCGTGTCGTTGGTGACGATGATGCTCGAGCGGATCCTCGACATCGAGCCGGGACCGTACTGGGGTGTTCGGGCCGTATTGCTCGGTGGAGGTCCAAGTACTCAGGATCTGCTCGATCGGTCCGCACGAGCACGGCTACCAGTTCTACCTACCTACGGAATGACCGAGACGGCTTCACAGGTTGCCACTCTGCCGCTCGCCGAAGGGCTGGAACCGACGCTGGAGCTCCCGCCTCTCGACAACGTCCGGTTGCGGGTGGTCTCGGGAGCAGGCAACCGCCTGCGGGCCAACGAGCTGGGCTCCATCGAGGTTCACGGGCCGATGGTGTCGGCCGGGTACTTGGGCGAACCGGCGCATCTGCCCTCCCACTGGTTTCACACCGGGGACTTCGGGCGAATCGACGCGGACGGCCGGTTGACCGTCATCGGCAGGACCGACGACATCATCATCAGCGGCGGTGAGAACATCCATCCGGTCGAGGTCGAGCAGATTCTGCTGGACCATCCGGACGTGGACGACGTCGTCGTGGTCGGCTTGCCGGATCCGGAGTGGGGGGAGATCGTGGCCGGAGCGGTCGTGGGATCCGCAGGCCCCAAGGTGAGGGACCTCGAAGCCCACGTGCGGCTACATCTGGCCGGCTTCAAGGTGCCGCGGCGCTGGCGGTTCGTGGATGAGTTGCCGCGTAACTCTCTTGGAAAGGTGGCGCGTTCCGAGGTCGTGGAGTGGTTCACCGACGGGGGACCGGAGCGATGACCGAAGACATAGTGGTGAGTCCGCAGATCGTTGTACCGGGCGATGAGCTGCAGTGGACCTTCAGCACGTCGGGAGGACCCGGCGGCCAGCATGCGAATCGGTCCAATACCCGGGTTGAGCTGCGTTTCGATCTCGAAGCCACTGCCTCGATCGACCCTGCCCTCAAGACTCGCATGGTGGACCGACTGGGGAGCCGGCTCGTGCACGGTGTACTGATCGTTGTTGCCGACGACACACGCTCACAGTGGAGGAACCGGGCTCTGGCCAGGCGTCGCCTGGCCGACTTGCTCGACGATTCGGCCCGGCCTCCTGCGCCGGAACGACGCGCGACCAAGCCATCACGGGCGGCGAGGCGGCGGCGGCTCGAGTCGAAGCGCCGGCGGGGTGAGACGAAACGATTGCGCGGGAAACCGGAGCCCGACTAGGGAAGCCCGTCGACCCTGCGAAGCTGTCCCAACAGGTACTCCAGATGCTCCCTGCCGAGGTGTGACCAGAGCCAGTAGCTGCAATCGAATCCGGTGACTCTCACCATCGCCTCGATTCCGTAGGAGTAGGTCTCGGCAATGGTCCAGGCGAAGCTGCCGTCATCCCACTCGTAGACGGCCGGAATGCCGGCGGCCCGGGTATCCCCCTGGAAGGTGCCCAGGCCGATCACTCCCCGCCCGCAGTCGTTGCAAGGTTCGCCGGATCCTTCATGACCCGGGCCGGCCGGGAGGTCCCAGGCGACGAGCATCTCACCTGCGTTCGACGCTCTCCTGACTGCCGCGCCCTCAGCGGCCCCCAGGTCGGCGAAGTAGAGAACGGGGCATGCCGGTGGCGCACCGGCTTCTTCCGCCCACTCGAGGTAGGCCTCTTCGGGAAGGGCCGCGCGCGGCAGCGGCGGTTCATCCCACGGCGGGGACCCCATCGACACGACCTCTACGGCGGGCAGATCCCGGGTCCACAGGGTGGGTTCTCCCCGGAGGGTCTCCACAAACCGGAGCTGCCGGGTCAGCGACAGCAGGTGCTCTTCACCCAAGAACGACCAAACGTTGTAGACGCAACCCTCGCCGTTGACGAGCAGTGTCATCGAGATGGGGGCTCCGCTCGGTGCATCCGGGCCCCCTTCGGGTCCAAACCCGCCGGTGCTCCCATCCGCCCAGACGAGAGTCTCCGGACCTATCGACGCCTCGTCGCCTGATGCCCGCAGACCGGCGCCGGCGATGCCGAAAGCTCCCCGTCCACAGTCAGAGCAGTAGTCGCCCGATGGCTCGCGTCCCGGGCCGGCGTCGCGGTCCCAGGCGACGGCCCATCCGCCGCTGAAGTTGGCGGGCCTTATCCTGGCGCCGGTGTCGACTGCGCCCACGTCGGCGGGAAAGAGCGCCGAGCACCACCGGCGATTCGCGGCGCTGTTCCATTGGTCGGCCAGGACTTGTTCGACATCGGAGAGGTCCAGTGCCGGGCCCATCCAGGGAGCGGGTTCGATCTGTTCGACGAGGGTTGTCGTACTGATTGAGCCGGTTGTCATGGTCGTCGGAGCCGCCGGAACGGCCGTCGACGTCGTTGGGGCAGCAGATCCGCAGGCGCCTGCAACGAGGCTCAGTGCTACGACGACCACACGTGTCTTCACCATGCCCTCCGAATGCACCATGACGGATCACGCCCGGTGCTCGTCCAGTTGTCTTGCCGGAGGTTACCTCCGGTATCGTGTCGGTTACTCGATCCGGGCAATTAGGGTCGCGACATAGTGGGCCGTCGCCGAAGGCGCCCGCCTCAGGAGGAAGATCATGGCCGGCAGTGCTGCCAAAGAGAGAGCCGATATCGACGCCGCGGTTGAAGGGCGTACAGTCGTCGACGTGTTCGCCAGAAACGCGCGCGAGCATCCGTCGGTCCCGGCCGTCCACTGGCGTTCGGGCGACGAGTGGAAAGAGCTCACCTGGTCGCAGTACCGGGCGCAGGTGGTCGAAGTATCCGCCGGTCTGATCGATCTGGGAGTGGGCCGGGGGGATTTCGTGGCCCTGATGGCCGCCAACCGGCCGGAGCACCTGATCGCCGACCTGGGAGCCATGCACGCCGCCGCCACTCCGGTGACGCTCTATTCGACGCTTGCCACCCCGCAGGTTGCCTACATCGGGGGCCACTGCGAGGCGCGGGTGGCGATCCTCGAGAACGTCGAGTTCATGAAGCGGTGGGAAGAGGCAAAACCGCAGCTGCCCAACCTCGAATACGTTGTCCTGATGGAGGGCGCCGAGGACTACGCCACGACCGACTGGGTCCTGTCCTGGGATGACCTGGTCGCCCGTGGCAAGGCGCGGCTGGCCGCGGATCCGGATGTTGTGGATGCGCGCAGCTCTGAGTTGACCCCGGGCGACATCGCCACCCTCATCTACACGTCAGGGACGACCGGCACACCCAAGGGCGTGGTGATAACTCACTACAACGTGTTGTGGACGGTCGAATCGATGGAGCGGACGCTTTCCATCCCGCGACATCCCCGGCTCGTGTCGTTTCTCCCGCTCGCTCACATCGCAGAGCGGGTGGCGAGCCACTACCTGGGCATGTGGTATGTGGGAGAGGTCTGGTACTGCCCCGACATGACCCAGGTCCTCGAGTACGTGCAGGAGGCCAAGCCGAGTGCCTTCGTGGCTGCCCCACGTGTCTACGAGCGTTTTCAGGCCGGGCTGATGGCCCGACTGGAGGCGCAAGAGGGGCTGAAGCGCACCCTGGCCATGGCCGCAATCAAGAACGGCCAGGAGGTCGTGCGGCTGCGGCAGCAGGGCAAGCCGATTCCCTTCCTGATCGGTTTGCAGAACAAGGTGCTCGAGAAGATCGTGTTGTCCAAGATCCTCGACGGACTGGGGCTGGGTGAGGTGACGGTGGCCATATCGACCGCCGCCCCGATCGCCCCGGAGTTGCTCGAGTTCTTCCAGGCCATCGGGCTTCCGTTGTTCGAGCTATGGGGTATGAGTGAGTTGAGTGGCCCCGGAACGACCAACGTGCCCGGAGCCAACAAGATCGGCACCGTCGGTCGCGCGATTGCCGGTTCGGAGGTCAAGCTGGGCGATGACGGCGAGTTGATGTTCGCCGGTGGCAACGTCACCTCCGGGTACTTCAAGATGCCGGATGAGACGGCCGAGACATTCCAGGATGGATGGGTCTTGACCGGAGATATCGCGGAGATCGACGAGGACGGATTCGTGTCGATCGTCGACCGCAAGAAAGAGATCATCATCACCGCCGGCGGTAAGAACATTGCTCCGACGAAACTCGAAGGTTTGATAAAGAACCACCCGTTGATCGGTCAGGTCTGCGTGATCGGTGATCGACGGAAGTACCTGGCTGCGCTGATCGTGCTCGACGGCGACATGGCGCCGGCCTGGGCAGAGCGTCAGGGGATCGCCTTCACCGATATGGGGTCCTTCTCTCAGTTGCCTGAGATTCAGGCTGAAGTACAGAAGGCAGTCGATGATGCCAACGAGCATGTGGCCCGGGTCGAGCAGATCAAGCGCTTCACCGTTCTACCGAATGAATGGACCCCGGAAACCGACGAGTTGACGCCGACGCTGAAGATCAAGCGGCGGGTGATTCACGAGAGGTACGAGGCAGAGATCGAGTCGCTCTACACCTGAGCCTCGAGGGTTTTCTCAGCAATGCTGTTGTCCCCCACGCGCAACAGCATTGCTAAGAAACTGACGAAGGATTTCTCGGCAATACTGTTGCTCTCCACGCGCAACTACATTGCTGAGAAACCATCAGGAAGCCTCGTTCGATGAGCAATCTGCCGTGGTGGCAAACCGCCGTCATCTATCAGATCTACCCGCGGAGCTTCGCCGACTCCAACGGTGATGGAGTCGGCGACTTGCGTGGCATTGCCGGACGGATCGACTACCTATCCGACACGCTCGGCGTAGACGCTATCTGGCTGTCTCCGTTCTACCCGTCGCCGATGAAGGATTTCGGTTACGACGTCTCCGACTACTGCGACGTCGACCCCGTCTTCGGGTCGCTCGACGACTTCGACCATCTGCTCGCCGCGGTCCACGAGCGCGGTATGCGGATGATCATCGACCTGGTTCCCAACCACACCTCCGATCAACATCCGTGGTTCGTGGAGTCGCGGTCCTCGCCCGCGAATCCCAAACGCGACTGGTATTGCTGGCGGGATCCCAAGCCCGACGGATCACCGCCCAACAACTGGCTCTCCGCTTTCGGCGGTGAGGCGTGGGAACTCGATGGAGAGACCGGGCAGTACTACCTTCACTCATTCCTCACATCACAGCCGGATCTCAATTGGCGCAATCCCGAGGTTCAGGAGGCGATGTTCGATGTCGTGCGGTTCTGGCTCGATCGGGGAGTGGACGGGTTCCGTCTCGACGTAGCCCACTTCATCATGAAAGATCCCGAGTGGCGCGACAACCCTCCTTCCGTCACTGCGGATGACTCGTTCAAGTCGATGGGCGAGTACGACTCGCAGCTGCACTTGCACGACAAAGGCCATGCGGACGCACATCGGGTCTTCAGGGATTTTCGGGCTCTCCTGGACGGCTACGAAGGCGATCGATTCTCGGTCGGTGAGATCCATGTATTCGATCTGGACGAATGGGCTGAGTACTACGGGAAGAACCTCGACGAGCTGCACATGCCCTTCAACTTTTCGCTGGTCTGGGCACCGTGGGACGCCGGGCGGTTTCGCGAGCTGGTGGGCGCCGTTGAGGCAGCCGTACCGGACGCCGGCTGGCCGAACTACGTCCTCGGTAATCACGACGAGCGGCGGCTGGTCGGGAGATACGGAAGGCGGCAGGCCCGGGTCGCGGCAATGCTCCTGCTGACGCTGAGAGGTACGCCTACCTTGTACTACGGCGATGAGCTCGGGCTCACGAACGTCGACATTCCCAGAGACCTCCAGCAGGATCCGTGGGCTCTGCAGGAGCCCGCCGTGGAGTCCCGGGACGGCTGCCGGACCCCTATGCCGTGGGATGGTTCTCCGACGGCCGGGTTCTCGCCGCCGGACTCAGCCGATCCGTGGCTGCCGATCCCGGAGGAGCACCGGGCTGCAAGCGTGGCCGCCCAGCTCGAAGACCCCCGTTCGATCCTGGAGCTGTACAGGCAGCTTCTTCGGCTCCGGCGGGACCACGAGTCGCTCCGGGTCGGCGACTACCAGTCCGCGACCACCGCGGAAGGGGTTTTCGCCTATTCGCGGACTCTCGGCGCCGATCAGCTTCTGGTCGCTTTGAACTTCACCGACGAGGAAAGGGTGGTGAGTACGGGCCGTGGGGAGGTCCTCTTGTCGACCGGTCTCGATCGTGACGGATCGATTCGTCGGCGGTTGATTCTCAGGCCGAATGAAGGGGTCGTCATCAGGTTGGAGAGTTTCTCGGCAATGTAGTGGCGCGTGGAGATCAACAGTATTGCCGAGAAAACCTATCGAGCCGTCACCCAGCGGAATTCGTATCCCTCGAGCACGGTCGGTCCGGCTACGGCTCCGCCCGTGAACGCATCGAAGCCGGCCGGCAGGTCGCACTCCGCCGGTCTGTCGGCGAGATTGATCGCCACGTGAACCGACGTCTCTCCGTGACTCAGCCGGAACGCCAGCACCGCGGAGTCTGCTGCGTCGAGCCACTCGACGGTTCCTCTTCCGAACGCCGCGTATCGACTGCGGACCGCGATGATCTGGCGAACCCAGTTGAGCAGCGAACCGGGGTCGGCTTCCTGCGCCGCCACGTTGACCGACGCGTAGCCGTAGATCTCATCTGATATCGGTGGTGCGTACAGTGCCGAAGAGGCGCCGGTCGAGAACCCGGCGTTGTCGGATGCGTCCCATTGCATCGGCGTGCGGACGCCGTCGCGGTCGGGCAGGTCGAGGTCGTCACCCATGCCGATCTCGTCGCCGTAGTAGAGAAAAGGCGATCCGGGGAGCGAGAAGAGGAGTGAGAGCATCAACCGGATCTTGCGTGGATCGTTCTCCATCAACGGTGCCAGGCGGCGCCGGATGCCGACGTTCATCGGGGCTCTCGGGTCTTTGGCGTACGTCTCCAGCATGAGAGCCCGCTCTTGGTCGGTGACCATCTCGAGGGTCAACTCGTCATGGTTGCGCACGAAGATTCCCCACTGGGCGCCGTCGGGGAGGGCCGGCGTTCCGGCCAGGATCTCCCGGACCGGTTTGCGGTCGCCGAGAGCCACCGCCATGAAGAGTCGCGGCATCAGCGGGAAGTGGTAGTTCATGTGGCTCTCGTCCCCGTCGCCGAAATACGCAACCGCGTCTTCCGGCCATTGGTTTGCCTCAGCCAGCAACATCGTGCCCGGGTGGCGCTCGTCGACATACGACCGCAGTTTCTTCAGGAAGGCGTGCGTTTCTGGGAGGTTCTCACCGTTGGTGCCGTCACGAACGTAGAGGTAGGGCACAGCGTCGAGGCGCAGTCCGTCCACCCCCATCGAGAGCCAGTAGTCGAGGATCTCGAACACCGCAGCGTGCACCGCCGGGTTGTCGTAGTTGAGATCGGGTTGGTGGGAGAAGAATCGGTGCCAGTAGAAGGCTCCGGCGGTCTCGTCCCATGCCCAGTTCGAGTCCTCGGTGAAGGTGAAGATTATTCGCGCGTCGGGGAATCGATCGGCTGTGTCGCTCCACACGTAGAAGTTGCGCTCATTCGAGCCTTTCGGGGCCATTCGGGCCCGTTGGAACCAGGCGTGATCCACCGATGTGTGGTTGATGACCAGTTCGGTTACGACCTTCAGGTTCCGCTCGTGTGCCTCGGTGACGAACCGGCGGAAATCCTCCATGCCGCCGTAGCGGGGATCGACCGAGTGATAGTCGGCGATGTCGTAGCCGTCGTCCCGCAGGGGAGATGGGTAGAACGGCAATACCCAGACGGCGGTAACGCCCAGGTCGGCGATGTAGTCGAGTTTCGATATCAGTCCGTCGAAGTCCCCGAACCCGTCCCCGTCGCCATCACAGAAGGAACGAATCGGCACTTCGTAGAAGACGGCATCCTTGTACCAATCGTGAGTTCTCACCATCGAGACATCGTAGATCGGCGGAAGCGGGTTTCCGGCGCTGGGGGAACAGACTTCTAGAGTGGGCCCATGGATTTCGACCCGCAAGAGTTCGATTCGTCTGCGTTCGACGGCCCGGCCTTCCAGCCGTCGGTCGATTTTGCGATTCTGGCCGATGCTGCGCAGGCCATCTCAGGCAAGCTCTTTCTCCTTGGCGGCGGTTGGGACACGCTGCGCGTCGGAGGCTTTCCGGCCCGCCATCACACGATGGCCATCGGCCTGCGGGTTCGCATTCCGTGGACGTGGACGGGCCGACCGATGACCCTTTCGATCGACTTGCAGGACGAGGATGGGGGCAGCCTGTTCACGTCGGGTCCACTGCGTCACGGTTTCGAGGTGGGGAGACCGCAAGGCGCTCCCGAAGGGAGCGACATCGGTCTCGTCAGGGCTTTCACGTTCAACCACGTCCCGTTTCCCAGCGCCGGTGGATACGCGTTCGCGATCTCGCTCAACGAACAAGAGGTCGATCGCCTGCGGTTCAACGTCTTCCAGCATCCCCGTCCGGTTGAGTAGATTCCCATGACCACCCTTCCCATGTTTCCGCTCGGCGGAGTTCACTTTCCCTACTCGGTTATCCCGCTGCGCCTCTTCGAAGAGCGTTATCTTCGATTGCTCGATGATGTGCAGGGCGGCGACGGCCGTTTCGGAGTCGTCCTCATTGAGCGCGGGAGCGAGGTTGGTGGCGGCGATGTTCGGTTTGATGTGGGAACCCTTGCGGAGGTTCGTGCCGTCTCCGAACTCGACGGCGGGCACAAGGCCGTTGTTGCGGCCGGCCTGCAAAGGCTCCGGGTCGACCGCTGGATATCGGATGATCCGTATCCGGTGGCCGAGGTAACGATTCTCGACGAGGATGATGCAGGTCCCGGAGATGGGGACCTCCTCATCGAAGCGACCAAGGGACTCCACCGCCTTCTCGCCGTGGCCGCCGAACTCGGAGCCGACACGGCCAACTTCGTTCCCCAGATGTCGGATGATCCGGTGGTTGCCGGGTTCCACCTCGCCCAGATGATCCCTATCGGTCCGCTGGACGCTCAGCAACTGCTCGAGCAGGATTCGGCATCGGTGCGTCTCCGGCAGATCATCGATTACCTCAACGACGAGGTCGAGCTGATCCAGTTGCGTCTGTCAGAAGGATGATCAACACGATTGTCTTCGATCTGGGCGGGGTAGTGCTCGATTCGCCGATGGACGTCATCGCCGACGCCGAGAGGGCAGCCGGTCTCGAGCAGGGGTTCTTCAACCGGGTGGCCTCCCGTGCCGCCGGGGCCTGGGCCCTGCACGAAACGGGGGTCCTTGCGCGGGAAGAGTTCATCACACAGTTCGAGGAGGAGTGCGGGCAGCGCGGAGGAAGAATCGATGCCGGGGAGCTGCTCGACGCCATTGAGACCTACGCGCAGGCCCGGCCGAGGATGGTCGAGGCGATCCGCCGGCTGCGGGCGATCGGGTTGCGGACGGCTGCCCTCACCAACAACTGGGAGTCTCCCGCAGCTGATTGGGACGTCGCCGGATTCCAGGCGTTGTTCGATGTCTTCGTCGAGTCGTGGGTCGAGGGGGTGCGAAAACCCGACCCTGCGATCTACTTGCGGTTGCTCGAGAGGTTGGGTGCCGCGGCCGGTGAGTGCGTGTTTCTCGACGACATCGGTCGGAACCTGAAGACCGCTCGTGAACTGGGCATGACGACGATCAAAGTGACCGATCCGGAAGCGGCCCTCGCCGAGCTGGGAAACTTGCTGGGAATCGAGTTGTGAAGGGGTAGGTCCGGCTGTTGCAGTAGGGCTACCGGTCACCGAACGCGTAGAAGTAGCCGTCTCGGCTGCCCACGAATATCGTCCCGTCCCAGACCGTTGGCGTGCTCTCGATGCAGCCGCCGCCGTGATTCATCTCCCACACTTCGCTTGGCTGCCGTGGATCGGCGAGCGAGTAGGCGCGCAGACCTCCACCTGCCTCGCAGTCGACCGCGAGAAGGAGATGACCGTCGATCACCAACGGTGAAGACCATGCGTGGAACCCGATGTCGTCACGCCATGAGACGTCACCGGTCACCGCGTCGATGGCCAGCACCTCACCGGTGTGTGTGGCAACGTACAAGACCCCGTCGCCGAGTGCCGGAGTCGCCCACGCTCCTCCGTCGCTCTGCGAGTTGAGGGCAGGAACGGCAACGCTCCACACGAGCGGGTCATCGGGGGCAAACGGGTCGAGTTTGATGATTTGCCCCACTTCGGCGGAGCGCGGGAGGCGCCGTTCGAGTTCGATGGCCAGGTAGAGCATCCCGTCGGCGTCTATCACCGGTGAAGCGTCGATGTCGTCGCCTGCCCAGAAATCGAAGACGATCGGAGCCTCGCCGGCCTCAACGTTCGTTATGTCCAGGCCGACTACCCGGCCTCCCGAGTTCGTGAAGTAGAGCCGGCCGTTCAGGATCGCCACCGAACTCTCGATCGAGGCGTTTCTGTCCCCGACCGATCTGAACAGCTCATCATTCCATCCCTCGACCTTCACGAGAATCACCGGGTCCACCCGGACCTTCCCGTTCGGGTCGTAGCTGCGGTTCAGCTTGGTGGCGAAGAGGATCCCGTTCTCGCCTCCTTCGAACATGATGTCTTCGACGATCGACGGGTTCCCATCCCAGTCGTTGTTCCAGACGCCGGGATGTTCGGATGCGTCGATCGCCCAGAGTTCGGTCGGCTGCTCCCGGTCGAGGGCAACGACCCGCAGCTTGTTGTCGCGTGACCCGAAATAGAGGAGCGGGTAGCCGTCGGGGTCGATGGTGACCGATCCCTTGATGAGGTCGCCTACCTGGAAGTCGGGGCGGGTTCGTTCGCCGGTCGATGCGTCGAGGAAATGCACTGCCTTGTCGTAGGCGCCGAACACAACTTCGGTGATCCCGTCCGGGCGGATCCAGACGGCGGGTTGGCCGGTCCAGCCGGTGCCGCACCAGTTGGTCGTCTCGCCCCCCACCGAAGACGAGCCGCACATTCCTGAATCGGGGAACCTCCACAGCCTCCGGGGATTGTCCGGGAGCCGGCTCGGCCCATACCAGGTGCGCGTTGGGTTGCCCCTGAACTGAAGCACGCCCTCCGTGACTCCCCAGGCGGTACCAACCGTCCTGGGGTCGACGAACCGGGCGAAGGGTGTTGTCGTGGTTGTCGTGGTTGTCGTGCTCGGAGCTGTTGTGGTCGGCGGCGCCGCTGAGGTGGTGGTCGACGGGGAGGTCGCCTGCGCGGTTACCGGTTCCGCACCCGAAGAGCCCGCCACATACAGGCCGACGAGCACCGAAGCTCCGGCGAGCGTAACGATCGCGATGGCCAGGGTCCGGCGCATTCGGGCAGTGTATGCGCGGCCGGGCACTTCGAGAGTGTTCGGGTGCCGCCGATCACCGGGCGTTCGCTCCTAACCTGAGTTCTCGTGGTCGACCCGCTGCAAACCATCGCCAACTCGAGCCCGATACGCTTCTGGCGTAGGTTCGCCGCCGCCGGTCCCGGTGTACTCGCCGCCGCCGTTGCCTTCAACCTGTTCTTCGCGCTGGTGCCCGCCGCCATCACTTTGGTGATGGCCGCCTCTTTCTTCGGCCGCAATGCCGAAGCGAAGGAGCAGATGGTCGACTTTCTCGAGCAGGTCTTGCCGGCGGACACCGCATCGTCGATCTCCGATGCGCTGGCCGTTGCCTGGGCTTCCGTAGAAGGAGCGCACGGGGTCGTGGTCGTGGTCAGCCTGGTTGTTTCGGTGTGGGCCGCTTCGCGCGGGGTGAACACGATCATGCGGGTGCTGGCTCGGATCGAGCGTATGACCGACGGTCGCGCCTGGTGGCGGCGCAGGCTGGTCGCCATCGCCTTGAGCCTCGGGGCGGGCGGGATGCTCTTGTTGACCGTCGTCTTGATCGTCGCCGGGGCCGGAGTGGCGGAGTGGCTTGCGCAACTGACCGACATCGAGTGGATCGTGACGGCCTGGGAGCGCCTTTCGCTCCCCGTGGGCGCCCTCGGCTTGTTCGCCTTTCTCACTGCGCTCTACCGGTGGGGCCCTCCGCAACGCCTGCCCGGATTCTGGATTGCGGCGGGTTTCGGCGCAGTGGGGACGATCACCGTGAGCCTCGGGTTCCGTCTCTTTTTCGAGAACTCGGGTGGGCTCGGGGTCACCTTCCAGGCCTTCGCCACGGTGGCCGTGCTGCTGCTTTGGCTGCTGCTCATGTCGTACGTCATCATTCTGTCGGCGGCCTTCGGCGCTTCGGTGTCGCGCGGGTGGGTGAAGAGGAGGGCAAACGGGAACGGGACCGCAGAGCTTTCGTTGGGTCTCGAGACCATGGAGTCGGAGATAGCCGATTTTCGCAGGTAGCGGGAGGGGGGTCGGTCTCAAGGTTTCGCGCCGTCCGTCGATACGGTCACTGTAAGTGCCGTGTAACGCTTTGTGTGGTGGCGAGACCTGCCTATGGAGTGAGAGTAGGAGTGGATTGATGCGACGAAGAACGATCACCCTCGTGGTAGTGGGTCTGGTGCTGGCCTTGTTTGTGCTTCCGGCAGCGGCGCAGGCACTGATAGGCGACGAGCCCGAGACTGCCGAGGTTACGGTGGACCAGGAAGTTCCCTATCTGACCTACGGCTACGACGAAGATTCGCACGTCGTCTTCTACGGAATCGGGGCTGATGAGTCCGCTGACCTGGATTGTGAGATTCCAGACGACGCCACGCTGGAAGTCGTATTCGGCGACGAGGGGGAGATCACTGAAGTCAAAGTGACCGATCCGGGTGCGGCCGATCCTCCGTTCGAATTGTCCGCAGACTGCATCCCTGTTCTTATCGAAGGTCCCAACGGACAGGTCAACCACGGCCAGTTTGTTTCGACCATGGTTCACGAGCTCAAGAAGAGTTATGACAAGGAAGCCTTCGGTCCTTTCGGTCAATTCCTAAAAGAGATCAAGCATGATGGAGACATCGGCAAAGGTGATCTGAAGGTCAAGGCCAACGAAGAACTCGGGTCGACCGAACCGACCACATTGGACGCCGACGATGTCGAAGACGACGATCACGGCCCCAACGAGAACTCGAAGAAGCCGAAGAAGAACAAGTAGCTCCGACAACGCTTAGATCCGCAGAGGGCGGGGTGTTCGGCACCCCGCCCTTTTGCATTATCCCAATCGATCGGTAGGGTTCAGGTCTACGCCTCGGCACGACCGAGGCTTTTCTATTGGAACCTTCCCCATGAAGCCAAAAACTCTGCGCGCGTTCTTTCTCGTCGTCGTCCTCTCGGCGGCGGTGTTCGCGGTGCCGGCCGACGCGGACGACGGTGAGTTCACGATCGTGTTCCCGCAGCCGAGCGAGGCGACCGAGTTCTCCAACACCTGGGGCAACGACCGGTCGGGCGGTCGAAGCCATCAGGGCACCGACATCCTCGGCCCGCAGATGGCGCCGGTGGTGGCGGCAGCCGACGGGGTGATCGAGAAGTTCGGATACGGCCCTCGCTCCGGCTACTACATCGTGATCAGCCACCAGGACGGCTACGAGACCTGGTACATGCACCTGAACAACGACACACCGGGAACCGACGACGGGCTCGGCGCTCCCGAGTACACCTTCATGGTCGGCCTGGCGGTCGGGGACCGGGTGGTGGCCGGGCAACAACTCGGATTCGCCGGTGACAGTGGCAATGCAGAAGGGACCACCCACCACACCCACTTCGAGTTGCATCACAACGGCCGGATCATCAATCCGTACAGGTACCTGCAGGCAGCCTGGGAGCGCTGGCAGCTCGAGCTTCAGGTCGAGCGCGAAGAAGTCCCGTTTCGCTGATCAGTCCAACGTCTCGAGTTCATTGAGACGGGCAACCTCCTGTGGAACGCCTCGCTCGCCGGCTGCCAGAACGGCGACCTCCGGGCATACTGCCGGATCCGGCGGTTCGGGCAGCGAGTCGGATCCGATCCATATCAGACGGGCAACGCCGGCATCCCGCACGGCCTCCATCCAGGCGGCCGCCACTCGCTCCGGAGTATCGGCAAACGATCGTTCGCGCCGGTCGCCGGCAGCCTCGGCGATCAGCACGGCCGTGAAGCATTCGAAGGCGGCGATTTCCAGGTGCGACCCGTCTGACAAGTCGCCCATCGCCACCTTGCATCCCATACGGCGGAATCGGTCTGCCGGCGCGGGGTCGGTGATGAATGCCCGCACTTCGCCCGCATAGCCCGCGAGTTCGGCGATTATCTCGGCCCCTATGGGGGTGTCTGCTCCAACGACGATGACCGGCACGCCGCGAAACTATCACGTCCCGCCGGTCGGCTGTGCCGGGTTGGCGGCCGGTGGCAGGGAGTTGCCGTCGCTTTGCCCCGACCTCGGTTCCATGCCGGGTTGAGTGCGTACACCGAATCACTGCTACTATCACCTATCCGGATAGTGCTAATTATTCAGGGGTGACCTATGGCCACTGTCGAACTCGACCTCGGCGCTTATCAACTGGGATGGCATGACTCAGAAGAGGGTTATGTCTTCAAGCCGCGCAAAGGATTGAACGAAGACATCATCCGCGAGATGTCCAAGATGAAGGGCGAGCCGCACTGGATGCTCGACTTCAGGCTCAAGGCCTACAAACGCTTCTTGCGCCGCCCGATGCCGACCTGGGGTGGCGGCGGCGCGCTCGACGACATCGACTTCGATGACATCTACTACTACATCAAGCCGACCGAAGGGCAGTCCAAAGACTGGGACATGGTTCCCGAGGAGATCAAGGCCACCTACGAAAAGCTCGGCATTCCTGAAGCCGAGCGCAAGTACCTGGCCGGTGTGACCGCACAGTACGAATCCGAGGTGGTGTACCACCGCAATCGCGATGATCTGGAGAAGCTGGGCGTCCTCTTCACCGACATGGACACCGCCGTACGGGAGTACCCGGAGATCGTCAAGGAATACTTCGGGACGGTCATCCCCCCCAACGACAACAAGTTCGCAGCACTCAACTCGGCCGTCTGGTCGGGGGGTTCGTTCATCTACGTGCCGCCGGGCGTGCATCTCGACCAGCCTCTTCAGGCTTACTTCCGAATCAACTCGGAGAACATGGGTCAGTTCGAGCGGACCCTGATCATCGTCGACGAGGACGCCTACGTTCACTACGTAGAGGGATGTTCGGCTCCGATCTGGTCCACCGATTCCCTGCACTCG
Source organism: Acidimicrobiia bacterium (assembly GCA_035471805.1). NCBI lineage: Bacteria > Bacillati > Actinomycetota > Acidimicrobiia > Acidimicrobiia bacterium. The sequence goes on from DATIPS010000054.1 coordinate 90,150, forward strand.
GCCGTGGTCGAGATCATCGTCAAGCGAGGCGGCCGCTGCCGTTATTCGACGATTCAGAACTGGTCCAACAACGTCTACAACCTGGTGACCAAGCGAGCTGCAGCCTATGCAGACGCCACGATGGAGTGGGTAGACGGGAACCTTGGTTCCAAGCTGACGATGAAGTACCCGGCCGTGTGGCTGATGGAGCCCGGGGCTCACGGCGAGGTTCTCTCAATCGCCTTCGCCGGTGACGGGCAGCATCAGGACGCCGGCGCCAAGATGGTTCATGCCGCACCGGACACGACGTCGACGATCGTTTCCAAGTCGATCTGCAAGGACGGCGGCCGGGCGGGATATCGCGGCCTGGTACGCGTCGAGCCGGGTGCGACCGGAGTGAAATCATTCGTTCGGTGCGACGCCCTCATTCTCGACGCGGACTCCCGGTCCGATACCTATCCGTACATGGAGATCGAGGAGGCAGACGCCGAGATCGGCCATGAGGCGACGGTGTCGAAAGTCGGTGAGGAGCAGCTGTTCTACCTGATGAGCCGCGGCCTCTCCGAGGAGGAAGCGACGTCGATGATCGTCGCCGGGTTCATCGAACCGATCGTCAAGGAACTCCCGATGGAGTACGCGGTCGAGATGAACCGCCTCATCGAGCTGAACATGATCGAGGCCGGCGCAGTCGGTTGAGCGAATAGCCCATCCGGGGCCCGTTGCCCGGCGAAACGCTCAGAAGCGGAAGTGCTTGATCGCCTCGCCCTGCGTTGCGATCTCGGTCATCGCCTCTATCCCCAGATCGAGATGTATGTCTGCCCAGTCGCGGGTGACCGCCGCATCGCTCTCTTCGGTCTTCACGCCCTCCGGCGTGATCGGCACGTCGGAGACCAGGAGCAGCGCCCCCCGGGCAATCTCGTTGTGGTGGCCGACCACGAAGATCGTGGCGGTTTCCATGTCGATGGCAAGCGCGGTGAGATTCCGGAGATGCTCGATGAATACCTCGTCGTGTTCCCACACCCGCCGGTTGCTCGTGTAGACGACCCCGGTCCGGTAGTCGAGTCCGCGCCCCACGATCTTCTCGGAAACGAACTTGTGCAACTTGAACGACGGCAGTGCCGGCACCTCGGGCGGGAAGTAGTCGTTGCTCGTGCCCTCGCCGCGTATGGCCGCGATCGGCAAAATGAAGTGACCGATCTCGGTCGAGGCCTTGAGGCCTCCGCACTTCCCCAGTAGCAGAACCCCTTTGGGTTGCACCGCCACGAGGAGGTCCATGATCGTTGCCGCGTTGGCAGTGCCGATGCCGAAGTTGATCATGGTCAAGCCGTCGTCGTTGGTGGCGGCCTGCATGTAGTTGCCTTCGCCGCGGATCGAACAGCCGGACCGTTCCGCGAACCGGGCCAGGTAGTCGCTGAAGTTGGTGAGGAGGATGTAGTCACCGAACTCTTCGAGCGGCATCCCCGTGTAGCGGGGGAGCCAGTTGCGGGCGATCTCGAGTTTCTCCATGGTGAGCAGCCTATCGGCCGTGTGACTCGGAGCGAGGATCACTGATCACGAGGACGGCCCCGGCCGCTCAAGAGATTGAGTAGAGCGACGAAGAGCGCGGCGCCGATGACCGACCAGATGACCGGGAAATCGCGGATGGTCCACAGGAGCGGGAGGTCGAGCTGCTCGGCGATCCAGCGGCCCAGCAACGCACCCACGAATCCGAGCGCCAGAGACGTCAGGCAGCCGAGCCCTTTACGGCCGGCGAGGGATGCACCGATCGATCCGGCCAGCGAGGCAATGATCAGGAGAAGGAAGAATTCGAACACGTGCCCAGGCTAACGCTCTCGGCCCGGCAACCCGAGTCGCGTCACCGGTTCGTATAACCGACCATGAACGAGATGGCGGCTCCGCCGGCCAGAGCCCAGACTGCGGAGTAGTCACCGACGGCCAGGTAGTTGGGCACGCTCTCGAGGGCCGAGAGGATCACGGTGGTAACCAGTCCGCCGATTATCCCCATGAGAATCGACCCGATAACGGTGGCCCGCCGACCCGACAGCATGCCGCCGGCGAGCCCTCCGAATCCGGCGACGGCGCCGACTATCAACAGTGAATTGGTCGCAGTGGTTTCGATCACGGTGTCAGAGTAGCGACTCGAGTTCGAATGCCGACGACGGATGGCGCAGTTTGGCCAGCGCCCGGGCCTCGATCTGGCGAACTCGTTCGCGGGTCAGGTCGTATATCCGTCCGACATCGGACAATGTGCGCGGCTCGCCGCCGTCCAATCCGAATCGAAGCGCGATGATCTGCTGTTCTTCCCTGTCGAGCACTTCCAGCGCATCCTGCACGTGACGCTGACGGAGGACTTCGGCGGCGTGACGGAACGGATCCGGCATTCGTTCGTCTTCCACGAAATCCTGGAGTTCGGCATCGCCCTCTTCACCGACCGGCCGGTCCAGTGAAACAGTGTCCGACGGCGCAGAGAGCGCTGCCTCGACGCGCTCCACATCGAGCCCGCTGACGGCTGCGATCTCCTCCAATGTGGGCGCCCGCCGCAGCTCATCTGCGAGGTTCTGGCGGGTCTCCTGTACCGAGCGGACGACATCGACCATGTGAACGGGAAGCCGGATGGTGCGGGCCTGATTGCCCAGTCCGCGTGTGATCGCCTGCCTTATCCACCACGTCGCATAGGTTGAGAACTTGAAGCCTTTGCGCCAGTCGAACTTCTCGACGGCCCGGATCAGGCCCAGATTGCCCTCCTGGATTAGGTCCAGGAGATCCAGTCCCCGGCCGGCGTAGCGCTTGGCGATCGAGATCACGAGACGGAGGTTGGCCCGGATGAACTCCATCTTGGCCTCGTCGCCCTCGTGGATGAGGCGGTAGAGAGTCGCGCGTTGCTCGGGTGTGAGGTCGTCGGCGGCCTCCAGGCGGCGCTGCGCCTTCCGGCCGGACTCCATCGCCCGTGCCAGCGCTACTTCATCATCCGCCGTCAACAGCGTATGCGACGAAACCTCCTCCAGATAGATGCCGACGGTGTCGGCGATGGAGGCCTGGTCACGGTTTCGCTTGCCCACGTTGGTCTTTACCCCTAACTCCATGAACCCGCGCAGCCCAACGTATCACCGGCACCGGATCGGCGCAATGGGGTTTTTTGCCAAACCGGATGTGACGTGCGGCCCGTTACGCTGCAGGCATGGTTCGGAAGGCTTCCACACTGCTGCTATCGGCCTCTCTGCTGCTTTCGGCATGCGTCTCCTGGCAGGCCGAGCCGCTGCCGGCCGGCCCTTCGCAGGCGGACCCATCTGCTGCTCCGTCGACGTCGAGTACGACGACCACGATCGCCGGTCCCGTCACCGCCCTCGTGGTCGTCGATGCGGAAGCCGCTCCGATTGCCGGGGTGAGCGTCGGGGACTTCGGACACACCGACGCCGGCGGTCGGCTCGTCTTCCGGACACCGATCGGCGGCGTGACGCTGGATGCAGATGGCTACGTCTCCCGATTCGTGTCCGATTGGCAGGAAGGCGAGGTTCAGGTGACCCTCGAACCCGTCATCGTGCGGGGCATGGTGCGAACCTCGGCGGGTGACGGCCTGGAAGGGGTGCCGGTTGCACTCGGCGGACTCGAGGTTCTCACCGACGGCTCCGGCTGGTTTGAGTTCATTGCTCCGACCGGGTCGGCTATTCGCGTCGATGCGCCGGGTTGGGCGCCGGCAGAGGTCGAGTGGTTGGGGAGCGACGGCTGGGTTCCGATCGAGTTGGAGCCGATCATCGTCCGGGGGCTGCACATCTCGGGATGGGCTGTCGGGAATGCCGACCACTGGCAGCGCATTCTCGCCCTGGCCGCTGCTACCGAGATCAATGCGCTGGTCGTCGACCTGAAGGACGAATCAGGACTCGTGTTCTACCCGACCACCGTTCCTCTGGCCGGAGAAGTCGGCGCTATCAACCCCGAGTTCGAACTCGACGGGGTCGTCGCCGCCGCCGCCCGGAGAGGGCTCTATCTGATCGGTCGAATCGTGACATTCCAGGATCCGATCGCGGCCCGGGCTTTGCCTGAGATCGCCGTTTGGGATTCCTCGACCGGTGGGCCGTTTCGAAAGAACGGGCAGTACTTCCTCGATCCCACCGATCCGGAGGCTCGCGGCTATGCGCTCGAACTGGCCGCCGAAGCATGTGCGGCCGGCTTCGACGAGATTCAGTTCGACTACGTACGTTATCCCGATGGGTTCGGCGCTTCCGCACTGTTCGACGCGGGATCGGGTCCGGAGGTTCGCCCGAGCATCATCCGTGACTTCCTGGCGGAAGCATCGGCCGTTCTCAGACCCGCCGGGTGCGCGGTAGCCGCCGACATATTCGGATTCATAACTTCAACATCGGGGGATGGTGGAATCGGTCAGCAGTTGGAGGATCTGGGCCCGGTCGTCGATGTGCTGTCACCGATGCTGTACCCAAGCCATTACTCCGAGGGCTGGTTCGGTTTCGACGTTCCGAACGACCATCCGGGAGAGGTGGTCGGTCGGGCTCTCGACGACGGGCTCGAGAGGCTCGACTCGACGGCGATCTTCCGACCCTGGATACAGGACTTCTACTACAACGCCGCGCAGGTGCGAGCAGAGATCGACGCGGCGGAGGAGCGCGGCCTGGGCTGGATGCTGTGGAATGCTCGCAGCCGTTTCACGGACGGCGCGCTGCTGCCCGCCGACTGACCGGGGTTGCTTCTCCGCCTACTTGCGCCGGAACGCCGTCGCCAGTGCACCATGCCCGAACGGGCCGAGAGTCTGCCCGCCGGCCGCGTAATGAAACAGAGCGGTCTGAAAGATCGCATTGAGCGCGGCAAGGGTCACAGCGACTGCCACAATCCATACGACGCCGACCAGTATGGCGATACCCAGGGCGACACCGCTGCCGGCAACCGCTCCCAGCACGATGACCAGGATCGCCGGGAGACTCATCAGGAAGCCGAGGATCCCGAATCCGAACTGGGCCGCCATGTTCTCGCCCCAGGTCCTCTTGAACAGCTCCGCCGATCTCTTGACGGCGGCGCCGACGGTCAGACCCTCGACGACGAAGATGGGGATCACCAGGAAGGTCACCAGGGTCCAGGCGAGTCCGGCGATGCCGGATGCGATGCGGCCCAGCATGCCGCCCCGTTCCTCGACCGCCCGCAGAGCGATCGAAACCGTCGCCGAGATCACGGCCCAGGGGAGTATGCGGCCGACGAGCCGGTTGGCCCCGGCCAGAGCGCTCCCAATGGTCGGATCGCCCCCTTGGAGGCGTTCGTCGGCGGCGGAGACGAGGGCGGTGTTGAAGTAGATCGTGACGAAGGCGAGCGCCACATACATGGCGAACATGAAGACGTATCCGATCGCCCCCGGGTCGTCTCCGATGAAGAACATGGGGACAACGAAACTGGCGGCCACGATGGTGCTGGCGACAAACGACAGGATCGGAAGTGCCAGGAGCTCCTTGTCTGCCTTGAGGACTTCCCAGGATTGTCTGGCGAGGGTCACGGTGTTGCTGATTCGTCCCATGCCGATTCAGTATCGACGTTTCTCCCCGAAACGGGAAGGACCTCCCGCCGGAGCCCCGATGTCGATGCGGTCCCGTTCGGGGCATCGTCGATGCAAGAACGGGTGAGCTACGCTCCCCGCCGTGGAGGAGATCGAGAAGCTCAGCTCAGAAATCAGCGGTTGCCGGCGGTGTGAGAGGCTCGTGGAGTGGCGCGAGCGCGTTGCCGTGGAGAAGCGGGCCGCCTTCCGAGACTCCGAGTATTGGGGCCGGCCGGTCCCGGGGTTCGGCGATCCGCGAGCGCGGCTCTTGGTCGTCGGCCTTGCCCCGGCCGCCCACGGTGCCAATCGAACAGGACGGATGTTCACCGGTGACCGGTCGGGGGACTGGCTCTTCGCCGCGCTGCACAGAGCCGGGTTCGCTTCACAACCGGAGTCGATCTCCCGTGGCGACGGACTCGTGCTCACCGATGCTTTCGTCACGGCCATCGGCCGCTGCGCACCTCCAGCCAACAAGCCGACCGGCGAGGAACTTGCCTTGTGCCGGCCCTGGCTCGAAGCAGAGATCGACCTTCTGGACCGTGTGCGAGTGGTCGTCCCGCTCGGCGGCCTGGCATTCACGCAACTCCTGCGGGTCTACTCCGATCGGGGACTTCCGGTTCCAAAGCCGCGGCCGAGGTTCGGTCACGGTGCGGAGGTGGATCTGGGTCCGGGCGGTCCCGTCATACTGGCCAGCTACCACCCCAGCCAGCAGAACACATTCACCGGCCGCCTGACAGAGCAGATGCTCGATGATGTGTTTGCGCGAGCGTCGGGGCTGTTCCCCGTCTGATCGAACCCGGATAATTCGCCCTATCTCCGTAGTGGTAATACGATGTCTCGACCGCGTTCTCCAGGAGACTTTCACTGTGCGACCCCTCGACCACACGACTGTTGAACTTGCCGCGGAAACGGCACCCTCGTGGCTGGCGGACCTCCGTCAGAATGGATTCGAGTACTTCGACAAGTTGTCGATGCCGACCGGTGCCGAAGAGGAATGGCGCTACGTCGATCTTGATTTCGACATCGCCGCTTTCGGGGTGCCCGACGTCGCCGGCGTCCCCATAGTTGGTGACTCGGATCTCTCCGCACTGACCGACTACGCAGGTATCGCCCGCTTGGTCGACGGGTTCGTGGTCGACACCTTCTGCGATACGCCCGGTGTCACGCTTGTCGGGCTCGCCGGCCGGGTCGACGACGACTCGCTCTTGGAGCAGTCGATCGGCAGGGTGATCAAGCCGGATGTCGACATCTTCGCGGCTGCTCACCAGGCGTTCGCCACCGACGGCCTTCTCTTGCACCTCGGCCGTGGTATTGCCCTCGATCGGCCGATCGTCGTCGACATGCAGGTGACTCAGGCCGACACCATCGCCTTCCCGCATCTCAGCGTTGTCATGGAAAGCAACTCGGAGGCTTCGGTCATCGTCGTAATGCGCTCGCCGGACGGACAACGCAACGTCGTTGTGCCGCAGCTCGAGTTGTCGGTCGGTGACGGGGCCCGCCTCAACCTCGTCACGTCGCAGCACTGGGGAGATGGAACCACCGCCATAGCCCACCAGAAGATGGTGCTCGGCAGGGATTCGACCGGCCGGCTCGGCGAGGTCGGCCTCGGCGCCAAACTCGGCCGGCTCGACCTGACGGTCGACTTGATCGGCAACGGCTCCAGTTCGGAGCTCGTCGGCCTGTACTTCGGCGACAGACAACAGATCTTCGATTATCGAGTCGTCGTGAATCATCATGGAAAGAACACCCGCTCCGATGTCTTCCTGAAGGGTGCCGTCGAGGACGAAGCCGAGTCCGTGTTTTCCGGACTGCTGAAGATCTGGCCCGATGCCACTCGAACCTCGACATTTGAGACCAATCGCAACCTCGTTCTCTCCGACGGGGCCAAGGCACATTCGGTTCCGAACCTCGAGATCCTGTGTGACGACGTCGTCTGCGGCCACGGTTCCACCGTTGGTCCGCTGGAGGAAGAGCACCTGTACTACTTGATGAGCCGCGGACTCTCCCACGAACGTGCTCAGCGGGTGCTCATCCGGGGGTTCTTCGACGAGATGATTCAGCGACTTCCGGTATCCGGCCTCGAAGTTCCTGTTCGGGACGCGGTCACCGCCAAGTTCGTCGGTGCCCAGTCGGAAGGCCGATTGTGATGAACGAGTGGGTCCGAATCGCCCCCCTCGAGGAGTTGCCGGACGGCAGAGGGGTGCGTGTCGAAGCTCTGGGGAATCGGATCGCCCTCTTCCGTATCGGTGAAGCCGTCTACGCCCTGGCCGATCGATGCAGCCACGCGGAGGCGTCGCTGGCCGAAGGTGAGGTCTTCGACGATGAGGTCGAGTGCCCGCGCCACGGCGCGACGTTCGAACTCGCAACCGGGCAGGCCCGCACCTTGCCGGCGACGAAACCCCAGAAGAAGTACGAAGTCAGAATCACAGACGGCGACGTATATCTCGCCCTCCAGGAGGCATCGTGAGCAGACTCGCCCTCGACATCAACAATCTCGAAGCCTCGGTTGGGACAATCGAGATCCTCAAGGGTCTCGACCTGGAGGTTCCGTTCGGTGAGGTGCATGCCATCATGGGTCCGAACGGATCGGGCAAATCGACGCTTTGTCACGTACTCACCGGCCGTTCCGAGTACACGGTTTCCGGAGAGGCTCTCATCGACGGTGAACCGCTGCTCGACAAGGCGGTCGACGCCCGATCGAGGATGGGATTGATGCAGGCGTTCCAATACCCGGTCGAGGTGCCCGGTGTGGCTCTCGCCACTCTGATGCGCGAATGCGGCGAGGAACGTGGATGGGACTCCGACGAGATCGATGCACGGATAGCTGAAGCGGGCGAGCAATACGACATGGATCGATTCCTCGACCGGTCTGTCAACAACGACCTGTCCGGAGGCGAGAAGAAGCGTTCCGAGGTATTCCAGATGGCAGTTCTGAGACCGAAGGTCGCAGTGCTCGACGAGATCGACTCCGGGCTGGACATCGACGCGGTGCGTGAGGTTGCCGAAGGCATAGAGCGGATGCGCGGGCCTGAGGTGGGTGTGCTGATGATCACCCACTACAGCCGGATCCTTCGATACGTGACGCCGGATCGGATCCACGTCATGATCGGTGGTCGGATCGTTGAGTCCGGGGGGCCCGAGTTGTCGGCCCGCCTGGAAGAGGAAGGGTACGAGGGCATTCGCGAGAGACTGGGCATCGAGGCGCCGGTTCAGGGAGTTGCCGAGAAACGCCCGGCGGATTTCTTCACCGAGACCCCGTTCGACCTCTAGTCGCGAGTCGCGGGTTGGTCAGAACCTGGAACCTGGAACCGCGGGCTTCGTCCCTGGATCTCTCTATTCGCTCCTGGGGCGCAGGTCCCAGGCACGCTCTCCTGCTTCACGGTATTTCCTCCAACGCCGAAGGATGGTGGAGAGTCGGCCCGGCGCTCGCCGAACTCGGATACACCGTGACGGCCCCGGATCTCCGGGGCCATGGGATGAGCCCCACCTCGGCCGACCTGACACTCGCTTCGTACACAGCCGACGTGCTGGCGATCCGCCCCGGGTGGGATCTGATCCTCGGCCATTCGCTCGGCGGAGCTGTTGCCGTGCTGGCTCTGAAGGAGCGGCCGGGCCTGACGCCGGTCCTCATTCTGGAAGATCCGGCCATAGCCATCCCGGCTCCGGAGTTGGCGATCGAGAGCCTCTTGAAGTCGTACACGGCACCGATCTCCCAAGAGGAGGTGGCGCGGCGAAACCCGACCTGGAACACCGAGGACTGCCGGATCAAGGTGTCGGCGATCATCGAGTCGCGCCCGGTGATGGTTGAGCAGACCATTCGCCAAAACGTCCCCTGGAACCTGGTTGAAGAGGTTGTTGCCCTGGAGGTTCCGACGTTGATTCTGGGTGCCGAGATCCAACCGGTCGTCCCCGCCGAGTTCGGCCGCTACCTGGCGGGAATGAACCCGAACCTGACCTTCCATCAGATTCCCGGCAGTTCGCATTCGATGCATCGTGATGAGTTCGACTCGTTCTGGGCGCGGGTGGTCGACTTCTTGCCGTGATCGCGGCGCCGGTCCTCCTACCATCTGTGTATGAGTGTCAAGACTGATCGCCACGAGCAATGGCTGGTCGAGCTGACCGCCTTGCCCACCGTCGCCGGTCACGAGGACCGGGTTGTCGAGTGGATCGAGCGGTGGGCGGCGCGGCGCCGGGACGTGCGGATGTCCAGGGATTCCGCCGGCAATGTGCTGTTGAAATCCACAGTGCGCACCCGCAAGACCCCCGTGTTCCTGACTGCCCACATCGACCATCCCGGATTCGTCGTGACATCCGTCGACCGGTCGCGGCGGGTAGGGGTGGAGTTTCGGGGCGGTGTTCACGCTCCCTACTTCGACGATGCCCGTGTGGATCTGTTCGACGGCGACGATCGGGTGCATCGCGGGACTGTGACCGATTTCGATCACAGGACTTCGACCGGCGCCGTTCGCCTCGACCGGCGTTCGGGTTCGCTGGCGGCGGGGGACATCGGAAGATGGGCGTTCGGGTCCAGGTCGCTCGGGGTACGCAACGGAAGGCTGCATGCCGCAGGCTGTGATGATCTGGCGGGCGCCGCCGCCGTGCTGGCGGCCTTCGACGAGGTGCGGAAGAACGCTCCGCAGGTGCGGGTTCTTCTGACCAGAGCCGAGGAGGTTGGCTTCATCGGGGCAATCGCCGCCTGCAAGGCGGGGACGATCCCGGAACGAGCAGAACTGATCGTCGTTGAGAACTCGCGGGCATTTGCCGCGTATCCGGTCGGGAACGGGCCGGTGGTCCGGGTGGGAGATGCATCGACGGTCTTCGATCGAGAGCTGACCAACCAGTTGACCCGGCTGGTCCGGTCCTACGCCGACGGCCGCCCGGGTGCCCGCTGGCAGCGCAAACTGATGGACGGAGGCTCCTGTGAAGCGACTGCATTTGGGGCCTACGGATATCGGGCGACATCGCTGAGCCTGCCGCTCGGCAACTATCACAACATGGTCGATATCGGCGGCGTTCTGGACGGAAGCCGCCCCGCCCGGGTGGCCCCCGAGTTCGTTTCCCTGGATGACTTTCACGGACTCGTCGAGTTGCTCGCCCACGTCGCCCCTCGCCTCGGCGAGGCGGGAGAGGCCTCGCTGCTGGAACGGCTCGACGCGATCTACGAATCGGAGCGGCTGGTCCTCGACTGACGGACGGCGTCACAACCTCACACTGTTTTCTCAGCAATACTGAGGTGCCTGGGGAGCAACAGCATTGCTGAGAAAACTCGAAACGTTGTGACTTTCGGCCCGCACGGCCTGTGCATCGCCGACCTACTCTGAAAACGAACTGTCAACAGGAGGAACGGGCGTGGAATACCGCACCGAACGTGACTCGATGGGCGAGGTCCTGGTACCGGCGGATGCCCTCTACGGAGCATCGACTCAGCGCGCAGTGGATAACTTTCCGATCTCGGGGTTGACCGTCGGCCGTCGACTGATTTGGGCTTTTGGACTCATGAAGGGCTCGGTAGCTGCAGTCTCCGGACCCGACGGCTACGTCGATGCCGACAAGGCCGATGCCATCCAGCAAGCCGCCGACCTCGTCATGTCGGGAGCCCTCGACGACCAGTTCCCGGTGGATGTCTTCCAGACCGGGTCCGGCACGTCGACGAACACGAACTCGAACGAGGTCATCGCTACCAAGGCCACCGAGATCCTCGGCGGCGAACCGGGCTCGAAGCTGGTTCATCCGAACGACCACGTGAACTTCGGTCAGTCGTCGAACGACACGTTCCCGACTGCGATGCACCTCGCCGCGGTGGAGGCCCTCAAGTCCGGGCTCCTTCCGGCGCTCGATCTGCTGGCCGGCTCGCTCGAGACGAAGGCGGTCGAGTTCGCCGATGTCGTGAAATCCGGACGCACGCACCTGATGGATGCGGTTCCCGTCACGCTCGGCCAGGAGTTCTCGGGCTGGGCGGCGCAGATGCGCAAGGCCGCCGAACGGGTGGAGAAGGTGCTTCCGGAACTAGCGGAACTCCCTCTCGGCGGTACCGCCGTCGGGACCGGCATCAACTGCCCGGAAGGGTTCGCAGCCAAGGTGATCGCGGTGATGGCCGACAAGACCGGTTTCCCGTTCCGCGAGGCCGACAACCACTCTGAAGCCCAGGCTGCCAAAGACGCAGTGGTCGCGACGTCCGGCGTTCTGAAGACGATCGCCCAGTCCCTGTTCAAGGTCGTCAACGACCTGCGCTGGCT
>DATIPS010000055.1 GCA_035471805.1 Acidimicrobiia bacterium
GGGACCCATAGGTCCCGAATGTCGCGCGAAAACGGGGTGGGTGGCCTGGTGTTACGGGCCGTTCTCCCCTGGGCGGTGGGCTCGCCGACCGACATGGTGTTGGGGACCCGTTGCGGAGGAGGCGACATGCGATGGATTGCCGGTCTGGGCTGCGTTGTGTCCCTGTCCATCGCCGCCTGCAGTGCCGGTCCGGTCGAGGTGACCGAGGAGACCTTCGTCGCCTGGGCTGAGGACCGCGCCGTCGTCCTCGATGCGGAGGATTGGCCGAACACCGATCCTTCGGCCCTCGAGGTACTCGATGAGTTGATAGATGAGGCGAGGGTCGTGTTTCTCGGCGAGCCCGATCACTACATCGCCGAGAAATACGACTACCGGCTGGTGATGATTCGCTACCTCATCGAGCGGGGATACAACTACATCGGAATGGAGATGGGTCTCTCCGATGGCATGCGTGTCGATCGTTATCTGGAGACGGGGGACCCTGCGGAGCTGAACAGAGTGGCGCTCTACGGGTATCGGGGCGACATGCGCGCCGATCGAGACGACCTCCCCGGCTCCTTCGCCGCCTTTGCCAACCGGGAGTTCTCCGATGCGTTCATCAGGGCGGAGGTCGAGTTCCTGAGCATGCTGCGAGTGGTGTCCGAATCTCTTCCCGATCGTTTGCGCTGGTTCGGATTCGACGTGGACATATACCCCGGCGGGGGATACGCGGACCTCGGTTCCGTCCTGGCGCCGTATACGGCGGACGAACTCATCCGGCAGCTGGAAACTGCCTCCTCCAGGGTTCCCGGCGAATCGCGGCCCGAAGAGATCGAGCGTCTCGAGGCGTTGGAGAGCTACGTGTCCGACCGGTTGCCCGAACTGGTCGAGACCATCGGAGCGGACCGGGCCGGGCAGGTCCGCCAGATCCTGCGCAACCTCGTCGAATCCCTTCGATTCAGAGACCTGGCTTTCCGTGAGCCTTTCGGGCAGTACTGGGCAGAAGGCCTGGCATACAGGGAAGCTGCCATCATCGGACGGTTGGACGACGGGTGGCTTGTGCAGCTGCCCGACGACGCCAAGGTCATTCTTATGGGCCACAATTTCCACCTGAGCAAGGAAGGGATCAACCTCAGCTTCGGCTCCGTCGCGGAGGCGGTGCCGTCTCCGCTTCCGGTCTCGTTCGGGTCGGGAGTGGCCGACCGGGTCGCCGCCCGTTCGATCTGGATGCTCTACGACCACGGGACGAGCGCCAACTCGCTGCTGGACCCCCCGTACTTCGACGTTCCGAGCCACTCCGACCGGATCGAACATCTCTTGGCAGGCGTGGCGCCCGTCTTCGTACTGCCCCTCGTGGATGACGATCCGCGTTCGGCCTGGCTCGATCAGGATCTCAACTTCGTGCAGAACGGCGATTACGGCAGCGGCCTGCTCCGCATGCAGGCCGATATCGTTTTCTTCGTCGAGGAAGTCCACGCCGTCGGGCGCTGACGCCTGGTTCTAGTGTGAGCAACTCGTTGCCGGGACGGGAGAGGAGCGGGCCGTGATGGGCAATCCGAGATCGATCGATCCGTCCTTCGGGTCGACTTACGACGATCTGGTCGGTGCCTTCCGGTGGAATATCCCGCATCGCTTCAACATCGGCGCCGCCTGCAGTGATGCACTGCCGTCAACCGACACCGCGCTGGTGATCGTCGACCGGAGAGGCCTGATCACCGAGTACACCTTCGGCGATCTGGCGACGATGTCGAACCGGCTCGGCAACGGTCTGCGCGCCGTCGGAATCGAACGGGGCGACCGCGTGGGGATAGTTGCCCCGCAGTCCGTCGAGACGGGCGTTGCCCATCTGGCCCTCTACAAGATCGGGGCGGTGGCCTTGCCGCTGGCGTCCTTGTTCGGGCCGGATGCCCTGCACTACCGGCTGGGAGACAGCGGGGCCCGAGCGGTCATGACGACCCAGGACAATCTCGACAAGGTGGTCGAGGCAACCGACGGGCTCGGGTGCATGATCATCGTGACCGGTGCGACCGCCACCAAGCCGTTCCGCTCTTTCGACGATCTGGTGAGCCGGGGGACGGATGCGCTCGATATCGCCGGCACCTCTGCCGAGGACCCCGCCTATCTCATCTACACGTCCGGCACCACAGGTCGGCCGAAGGGGGCGCTGCACGCCCATCGCAATTTGATCGGCCACCTGCCCGCCTTCGAGCTCTACTACGAGTTCTTCCCGAGGGAAGGTGACGTTCATTGGACTCCGGCGGACTGGGCGTGGATCGGCGGGTTGATGGACTCCCTCCTCCCTTCGTGGTATTTCGGACGCCCGGTGGTGGTAGGCCAGCACGACTTCGAACCCGAATGGGCTGTCGATCTGCTTGCGAACCAGCGCATCACCTGCTCGTTCCTGCCTCCCACTGCCCTCAAGATGATGCGGGCGGCCGGCGTGTCGCGGCGGGACCTGCAGCTGCGTGCCGTGTTCAGCGGTGGCGAGGCTCTCGGCGAAGAGATGCTGAGTTGGGCCGATGAAAACCTCGGAGTGCTCATCAACGAGGGATACGGACAGACGGAGGCGAACCTCACCGTCGGGAACTGTGCCTCGACCTGGCCGGTCAAACCGGGCTCGATGGGCAGATCCATTCCCGGGCACGATGTCGTCGTGCTGGACGCAGACGGCCACCGCATCATCGGGGAAACCGGAGAGATCGCCGTCCGGCGGCCCGATCCCGTATTCATGCTGCGGTATTGGAATCAGCCCGAGGCCACGGAGGAGAAGTACTCGGGGGACTGGCTACTCACCGGCGATCTCGGCCGGGAAGACGATGACGGGTACCTGTGGTTCGTGTCTCGCAAGGACGACGTGATCATTTCGATGGGCTACCGGATCGGTCCGGGTGAGGTCGAGGAGTCGCTGATGGGGCACCCGGCGGTCGCCAACTGCGCGGTGATTGGAGTCCCCGACGAGATCCGTGGCCAGGCCGTCAAGGCGTTCGTCGTCCTGAGGGAGGGGTATGAGGAGAGCGATGGACTGGCCGCCGAACTCCAGCAGCACGTCCGGACCAGGCTGGCCGCACACGAGGTGCCGCGGCGGGTCGCCTTCATCGACGAGCTCCCGAAGACGACCACCGGCAAGACGATGCGACGGCTCCTCCGGTCCCTATAGCCGTCCGGCCGGCCCGGACCCGCGCCCAGATGGGTTTGGCTAGCATGCGAATGCCGACCGGGAACTTCCCGGGAGGGCGTCCTCGGGCCGATACGGCCGAGGAATCGCAACTAAGGAGGGCTATGAAGTACCGACTTTTGGCCGTGCTTGCGGTGATCAGTCTGATCGTCGCAGCGTGCGGGAGTGGCGACGAGGATACGACCACAACCGCTGCAGCTGGTGGGGGAGATGACGGCGGAGGTACCGCCGAAGTAATCGATATCGATTTCTGGGTTGCATTCTCGGACGAGGCCCGCCTCGGGTTCGCAGAGGACCGTGCAGCCGAGTTCAACACGAAGCACCCCGAGTACAACGTCAAGGTGACGTCATTCGCGTCGTACAACGACGCGTTCGATGCCGCCGTGCTTGCCGTGGACAGCGGCGAGCCGCCCGCTCTGATCCACTTCTTCGAGGCTGCCACCAGGCAGGCACTCGATGCCGTGGATGAGGCGGGGAATCCGATCTTCAAGTCGGTTACCGAAGCCATCGGCGGCCGTAGCGAGGTACTGGGAGAGCCGGTGATCCTCGACGACGTGGTTGCGGCTGCCCGTAACTACTACACGGTGGACGGATCGTTCTACTCGATGCCGTGGAACACGTCGACGGCCATCATGTTCAACAACATGGACCTCCTCAACGCCGCCGGTGTCACCGAAGCGCCGTCCACGTGGGGCGAGGTCGAGGCTGCTTGCGATGCGCTGATGGCTTTGCCCGACGCGCCGAAAGGCTGCATAACCTGGCCGAACCATTCGTGGTTCGTCGAGCAGTCGATGGGTCAGCAAGGAGAGTTGCTCGGCAACGCCGACAACGGCCGTACCGGGCGGGCAACCGAGGTGTATCTCGAGTCCGACGGCATGCTCAACTACATCAACTGGTGGAAGGGCCTGTCCGACGACGGGTACTACATCTATACCGGCCTCCAGCGCGACTGGGACGGAACCTCCAACGCATACCTGGCCGGTGAGGTGGCGATGCTCATCTACTCGAGCTCCGATACCACGTTCTTCGACGAGAACGCCGAGTTCACCAACCAGGCCAGCTTCATGCCGTACAACGAGGACGCCGGCTACGTCGGCAACCTCATCGGTGGAGCAACCATCTGGATGCTCGACGGCATGGACTCTGCGACGGAAGACGGTGCGCTGGCGTTCATGAACTTCTTCTCGAATCCGGAGAACGCCGCCGCCTGGCACAAGCTGACCGGATACATTCCGATCACGGAAGCCGCGGTGGAGCTGCTCGAGGAGGAAGGCTTCTATGCCGAGAGCCCGAACTCCAAGGTGGCGTCCGATCAGCTCGCAGCAGCCGAGAACACTCCGGCGTCGCTGGGTGCTCTGCTGGGCAACTTCGTCGGTATCCGCGACATCATCACCATCGCGATCGAGGACATTCTCGTGAATGACCTGGACGTCAATGAGAGGATGGCGCAGGCCAACGAAGAAGCCAACAAGTCACTTTCCGAGTACGAACAGCTATTCGGTAACTGAGGCATTCGTGGGGGTGGAGCGCATGCTCCACCCCCACAAACCTGTGGGGCACTGAATGGACGCTGAAACCGCATGTTGATGATCGGCCTCGTCGGCGCCGCTCTGCTGGGCGTTGCCTACGTGCAGTGGAAGACGGACAATCCGTCGGTCCCCCGGCTCGGAATAGGCTCGGCAGTTGCGGTGGCCGGAGCGGTGGTGACTCCGATCGCCATGGGTCGGTGCGCGTTCGTCGCCGGAGCAACGGGGGTCGATCGCCTGCTCGCCTACGGGCTCATGGCGGCCACCGCCTGGGTTGCGCTGATCGCCCTCCATGCGGTCTTCGACCGTGTCGACGGCAAGGTCAGAGAAGAGTCGGAGATGACCGGTGAGATACGGTCGGGCGGTTACCGCATCGGGTGGTGGGTGCCGTGGCTGTTGCTCGCCCCGACGTTGATCATCCTGATCGTGTTCCTCTATTACCCGGCCGTTCGCACCTTTACCCTGTCCAGCCAGCTGACCAGGCTCGGTGCCCCCAAATCGGTGGACGTCTGTTTCGGCAACTTCACCGAACTGCTCATTACCGACGCCTTTCGTCTGGTCGCTTATCCGCTCGCTGCCATCGCCGCGGTTTTCGCCGTCCGGTTCTGGAGGCAGCGGTCCATCCCGGGAAGTGTGAGCCATCGGATCGCCGAAGCGGCCTCCGTGGTGGCCATGCTGTCGGTGTTCGTTGCGCTGTACGCCGTGTTCTCGCCGGGCGGCGGTGGTCAGGTCGAGTACCGCTCGGTCTACGTCAATACGCTCATCATCACGGTGGGTATCGTCGTCCTGGGCATGGTCCTGGGATTGGCGGTCGCCTACCTCGCCTTCCGCGACGTCCGCGGCGCGGGGGTCTATCGGACGCTGCTCATCTGGCCGTACGCGATCTCTCCTGCCGTCGCCGGCGTTCTCTTCTTCATGATCTTCGACCCGACCGCCGGGATCTTCACGCATGTGATGGACACCTGGTTTGGGATCGATCTTCCCAACTACCGGGAGAACGCTTTCCTGGCCATGGCAGCCATCATTCTGGCCAGCGCCTGGAAGATCATCGGGTACAACATCCTTTTCTATCTGGCGGGATTGCAGTCGGTGCCCCTCGAGCAGGTCGAAGCTGCGGTCATCGACGGAGCGTCGGCGTGGCAGCGGTTCACCAAGATCGTGATGCCCGCCCTGTCGCCCATCACGTTCTTCCTGCTCGTCACGAACCTCACCTATGCCTTCTTCGAGGTCTACGCCACCATCGACTTCATGACCAAGGGCGCACCCGCCGGACGAACATCGGTGGCCATCTATGAAATCATCCGGGTGGGTGTCAACAACGGTGACCTCGGACGAGGTGCCGCGCAGTCGGTGCTGCTGTTCATCGCAGTCATCGCGGTGACTCTCTGGCAGTTCCGGACCAGCGGCAGGCGCGTCAGTTATGGAGGGGCGTGATGGCCGGTTTGACTCCGGGGGTCCAGAGGGTCGGTTTCATTCGGGGACGGAAGTGGCCCTACCACATCGCCCTGACGCTCACGGCGATCATCATTGCGTTCCCACTGCTCTACGCGGCGCTCATCGCCACCCAGAAGAACCCAGAGATCTTCTCGTTCAAGTTCACTCCCGGGAGCGCTCTGGCTTCGAACTTCGATGCCGTCTGGGTCAAACGTGACTTCGCCGGGGCGATGCTCAACTCGTTCCAGATGTCGATCTGGGTGACCGTCGGCAAAACCGTCCTATCGTTGCTTGCCGGTCTGGCCTTCGTGTACTTCAAGTTCCGGGGCAAGTGGCTGGTGTTCTTCTTCGTGCTGGTCACACTGATGATGCCGACCGAAGTGATGATCCTGGCCATGTTCCGGATGGTTTCGGGCTTCGGCTGGCAGGACACGATGGCCGCGCTGGTCATGCCTTTCCTGGCTTCGGCCACGGGTGCCTTCCTGTTTCGTCAGCACTTCGCCAACCTGCCGAGCGACCTGCTCGAGGCGTCGCAGATCGACGGGGCGACCCCGATCAAGTTCCTGACCAGGATCCTGGTGCCTCTCTCGTGGAACGTCGTTGCGGCCCTCTTCGTAATTCAGTTCGTTTACACATGGAACATGTTCCTCTGGCCGAGTCTGATCATCCGCGACGATTCGCGTCAGGTCGTTCAGGTCGCATTGCAGACCCTCACCAACATCGACGGAGCGCTCACCTACGGACCTCTGATGCTGGCGGCCATAATCGCTTCGGTTCCACCTGCCATCGTTTTCATACTCATGCAGAAGCCTTTCATGAGCGGGTTTGCGGTCGGTCAGGACAAGTAGCCGGGTCGATAGAACGGACCACGAGGGAGAGTCGGGATGCGCGGATTGATCAGCGTCGACGAGTTGCGGACACTCGTCGAGGCGGACGAGATCGACACGGTGGTGGTCGGGTTCACCGATCACCACGGAAGGTTGCACGGCAAGCGCTTCGATGCCGAGTTCTTCCTGGACGGTGCCGTAACCGGCGGAACCCATGCTTGCAGCTACCTCCTCACCGTGGACATGGACATGGAACCGATCCCGGGCTACTCCTATGCCAACTGGGAGAAGGGCTACGGCGATTTCCACATGGTGCCCGACATCTCGACGCTGCGGATCGCCGACTGGCTGTCCGGTACCGCCATCGTGTTGTGCGACGTCGAGGACGAACACACCGGCGAGCTCGTTTCGGTGGCTCCCAGATCCATCCTGCGCAAACAACTGCAGCTGGCCGCAGAAATGGGCTACTCGGCGATGGCCGCATCCGAACTCGAGTACTTCATCTACGAGGACAGCTACCGCTCGGCGGCGGCGGACGGTTACGCCAACCTGCAGCCGGTCGGCTGGTACATCGAGGACTATCACATCCTCCAGGGAACCAGGGAGGAGCCGTACAACGCGGCGGTGCGCCGGCACCTGGCCCGCTCCGGCATACCGGTGGAGACCTCGAAAGGGGAGTTCGGCCGGGGACAGCACGAGATGAACGTCCGCTACGCCGAGACGCTGGACATGGCTGACCGCCACGTGCTGATGAAGCAGTGCATGAAGGAGACCGCCGACGGGATGGGGATGGCGATCACGTTCATGGCCAAACCCGACGCGGCTGAGGCCGGTTCGAGCTGCCACATTCATGTGAGCCTCTGGAAGGACGGCCGGAATGCGTTTCCCGGGGACATTTCGCTCCCGCCGTTGCTGGTGTCTGACGAGTTCCGCTGGTTCCTGGGCGGCTGGATGGACAAGATGTCGGAGTTGATCGTCTTCTTCGCTCCGACCATCAACTCCTACAAGCGCTTCCAGGACGGCTCGTGGGCGCCCACCCGCATCGCCTGGAGTCACGACAACCGCACGGCAGGATTCCGGATAGTGGGTGACGGAGCCGGCCTGCGTATCGAATGCAGGGTTCCGGGTGCCGACGTCAATCCGTACCTGGCATACGCAGCGATGCTCGCCGCCGGTCTGGACGGCATCGCCAATCAGATAGAGCCTCCCGGGATATTCGAAGGGGACGTCTACGCGGCGGCAGAACTCCCGCAGGTTCCGCGCACGCTGCGCGACGGACTCGAACTGTTCGCCGGGAGCGAGTTCGCCAAGAGGGCCTTCGGCGCCGAAGTGCACGAGCACTACCGGCATTTCTTCGAGGTCGAGTTGGAGGCGTACGACAAAGCCGTCACGGACTGGGAACGCAAGCGCTATTTCGAACAGATCTAGGTGTCGGGGAGGTGTGATGCGGCTCAAGGACAAGGTCGCTCTGGTCACCGGAGCAGGCAACGGAATCGGTCGGGAGACCGCCCTTCTCTTCGCCCAGGAGGGGGCGGCGGTGGTGGCCGTCGATCTCGATGAAGCAGCCGCCGCGGAGGTTGCTGCCGGGATTGTGGAGAGGTCGGGAAAGGCGATTGCAGTTGCGGCGGATGTATCGTCCGCAGCGGCTTGCGAGCACATGGTGGCGGCTGCGGAAGGCGAGTTCGGCAGGCTCGACGTCCTGTTCAACAACGCCGGGATCATGATGTCGGCAGACGGCGATGCAGTGTCCACCGAAGAGGAAACCTGGGACAAGACGATGGCCGTCAACGCCAAGGGTGTCTTCCTCGGCTGCAAGTACGGCATTCCGGCGATGCTTCGTTCCGGTGGCGGGTCGATCATCAACACCGCCTCGTTCGTAGCGCTCGTCGGGGCGGCGACTCCGCAACTGGCCTATACGGCCTCCAAGGGAGCAGTACTGGCCCTGACCCGTGAACTGGCCGTCGTCCATGCGCGGCAGGGCATCAGGGTGAATGCCCTGTGTCCGGGTCCACTGCGCACGGAGTTGCTCATGAGCTTCCTGGACACAGAGGAGAAACGACGGCGCCGCCTCGTCCACGTGCCGATGGGCCGGTTCGGGGAAGCACGCGAAATGGCCGAAGCCGCCTTGTACCTGGCCTCGGAAGAGTCGTCGTACGTGACCGGTACCGAGTTCCTGGTAGACGGTGGCCTCACCGCCGCCTACGTGACGCCGGAGTAGCGACGGGACCGGAGGGGGCGTCCCGGGAGATCCTCACCCCGTAGGCAGCCAGGCCGGCTCCGGCGAGAACGTGCCAGACGGCATGGCCCTGCAGGAGCGAGTCCGGATCACACAGGGGCCCATCCGTGCGACTCAGCTGGAACACGATGAACCCGGCGGCCATCAGTGCGATCGGCGGTAACAACGACCGGCGTCTGTCGTTGTCGATTGCCCGGTTGGAATCGGGCTGCGATCGGCGGGCCGGGGCCAGGACGAGAATGACGGCGGCAGCCGCCGCACCGGCCGCAATCGTGAGGGTGATCGCCGGAGAGATCCAGGAAACGGCCGCAATCCCCGTCCATGCCGCCCACCACGAAACAGCACTCCACCGCTTTCCGCTCCTTCGCGATACCTCGATGGTCAACAGGAGTGCCGGCAGGCCGGTGAGCGAGGCATCATGAACCCAGGTAGCGACACGCCCCCCGAAACCATGAAAGGCGGCGCTGCCGAGGCCCGCCAGGATCAGAACTCCGGCCATCACTCCGACGGGTTCCCGCGTCGGGTGCACCCGGACTCGCGTGAAGACCACCACTCCGGCCACCACCAACGCCAGGCTGCTGAGCGCGTTGACGGGCTGGTCGAGCAGGCCGTCGATGATCCGTTCGCAGTCTCCGGCGTGGCCGGCAAGCGTGGCCATTCGTCCCGTCACATGGTCAGCAGGCGAGCGATGACGAGGACGGCGGCGGCTCCACCCAGTGCGCCGAACATGGCCGCGATGATCCGGGGAGTACGTTGCGGAGCACCGATCGGTGGGATCCGGTTGAGCTCCACCAGGGACTCCACGGCTTCAGCCGGTCGAAACCGGAAGAGGGAGCGAAATAGGGCCCGTGCCGGCTCGAGCTTGGATGCGGAGCGGAGCAGGCCGGTTGTTCCGACGAGAGCGACCGAGAGTCCAACCATCCACCAGACCGTGTTCCGATAGGGGACGAAGGCCATCACGATCATGCCCAGGGTGGCGATGATGGCCGATACGGCGCGTACCCACTCGGCCCGCAACTGTTGTGTGGTTCGATCGGTCGGATGTTCCACTTCTGACAGTATTGCACCGGCTCGACCGAGCGGATGAGACCTCGCCCGGTCCGGCACCGGCTCGCTCCACTAGCGGGCGACCCCCCCTTTCAGGGGCGCGCGGCGAGAACCTCGACCTCGTACCGCGCGGACAGGGAGCGGGATGTGTTCTCGGCCCAGTCGACCCATCTCTCCCCGGTCGGACGACCGGCCCATCGCACCCGGAAGCCGGGGCCGGCGGCGGTCACCCGCTGTGGCCGGATCGATCGATGCAGGAGCGCCGCTCCGAGTGGAGGCCTGCCCGGGTGAAGCGTGAGCGGCCCGACGATGGAGGCTTCCTGGGCGCGGTAGATGGTCGACTCGGTGACGATGCGGCCGGAGAGCTCCACGAAGCCGGTTGCCACGGGTACTCCCGCGGGGGAGCGCAGCCGAACCGGCTCGGGGGTTTCGTCCCGATTGGCGTATATGCCACAGCTGCAGCTCGGCTCCGGAACGGTCGAGTGGT
This sequence comes from Acidimicrobiia bacterium, assembly GCA_035471805.1. NCBI lineage: Bacteria > Bacillati > Actinomycetota > Acidimicrobiia > Acidimicrobiia bacterium. The sequence goes on from DATIPS010000055.1 coordinate 10,712, forward strand.
GGCGCTCGATCCGCGGCGGCAGCGTGAACGCTTTGTCGAACCGGCCGGCGGCGGTGCATCTTGCTTCCAGGCGCCGGGTCCGCCACGGATACCCGTACAGCCCGGTCAGCAGGGGGCGCGGTTCGTTCAGAGGAAGCTTCTCCGCAACCACGAGCCAGCTCCTCAGGACCACGAGTGGTCCGGTTCCATCCGGATCGGTGGGTGGGAACACATCGACCCGGCTGTCAATCCAATCGACGGTCATCCCAAGGTCAGATTACAGAGATTCTCCGCCGCGGGGTAGAGACCGGGAACAGACCCGGCGAGCTCCGGCGGTGCAGTCGCAGCGGCTTCTTCTGGGAGTTGAAGAGCGCCTGCGGTCGGCGAACGGGCTTGTGTTTGGCGTTGCTACCGCGGAGACTGCCGCAATGCTGCCGCGACCTCCCCGAGCCGAACTCCGAAACCGCCTCCCGCGGCTCATGTTCGGCCTGTTCCTCTTCGGGCTGGGCCTTGCGTTCATGGTGATAGCCGATCTCGGCCTGGCTCCATGGGAGGTGATGCACCAGGGCATCTCCGGGCGAACCGGCATCCCGATCGGAACCGTCGGCATTCTCACCGGGATGCTCGTGCTCCTCGCCTGGTTCCCGATCGGCGAGAGGTTCGGCATCGGCACCCTGGCGAACGTGATCTTCATCGGGATCGTCATAGATCTGAGCCTGTGGCTGCTTCCGGATCACCTCGATAGCCTGGCGGTGCGCTGGCCGACGATGCTGGGCGGACTAGTACTCGTGGCCGTGGGTTCGGGTTATTACATCGGCGTTCATCTTGGCCCCGGACCCCGGGACGGTCTGATGACCGGACTGAGTCGCCGGACGGGGCGGCCGATCGGCCTCGTGCGGGCAATCATCGAACTGACGGTGCTCGGAGTCGGATGGCTTCTCGGCGGAACCGTGGGGGCGGGCACCGTCGCTTTCGCGTTCGGTATCGGCCCCCTGGTCCAGCTGTTTCTCGGGCGACTGTCCCTCCCGTTCGCGGCGCCGGCGGACTGAGCTGTTCACCAGGGATGTTCTCGACCGTCCCAGGTCCAGAAACGTCCGTGATGGTCCGGGCCGAGTGTCGAGATCAGGCTTCGCATCCCCTCTGCGCTCTCTTCGATCGACAGCGGCGCCGCCTCGCCGCCCATGTCGGTTCGCACCCAGCCGGGATGCATGACAATCGCCACGATTCCCGCATCCCTCCAGGCGTCCGCCCTTGCCCGGAACTCGTCGTTGAGGGCGGCCTTGGAGTCGCCGTAATCTCCCAGGCTCCCGGTGCTTCCCCGCCTCGCTCCCATTTGCGAGGTCACGAGTACCACTTTTCCGCCGGTTGTCAGGGCGCCGGCGTCCAGAAAGTCCTGCGCCACGCGGATCGGCGCCTCGGCGTTGACGGCCATCATGAGGCCGCGCGGTGTCCCCCTGCCGACCCCTGCGTTGTGGATCAGCACGTCGAGGCCGCCGACGGACGGGATCAACCCGTCCGTTTCGTCCAGCACATCAAAACCATGAACGACGATCGGTCCGGCGAGTGAGCCGAGCTCGCCGGGCGCCTCCGGGGTGCGGGTCGTTGCATGCACCGTCCATCCGTCGTCCAGATAGCTGCGTACCAGGCCGAGGCCGATTCCCCGACTCGCTCCGACTATGAGAACGCGTCCCGTGGTCATCCCGTCAGTGTGGCACTTCCCACCGCTTCATCGAGAGCGTGAACGACATCGGCGTGGAGTTTGTCGGCCTCCTCGTGGCTGTTGCCGACTGCCGTGATTCCGACAAGTCCTCTTGGCGGAAGTGCACTCATCATGTGAAACACAACCCCCGTCTGACGGGTCTGGTCGAAGTGCAGGTCGTTCATCATCACGATATCGAATAGATCGTCGGGTGAAAGGACCCGGTATGAGAGTGATTCGACGTGGTCCGAGGCGACGTAGAACTTCTCGTTCCCGCCGGGCGCGACGAAGTGGCCTGTGTCGGGGTCGTACATCCCGTCGGTGAGGAACTGAAGAGTCAGGAACGGATGGGTCGTCCCCCCCTTGCGAAGGTTGATCTCGATCGCGTATGACTCCCACTTTCCGCCGGGCCGGCGTGCGGTGACGAAGTCGATCGCGAAGCGACCCAGCACTCCTCGCTCTGCCAGCAGTCTCCCCACCGCCCGTGCCTGTCTGCTGATCTCGACCACATAGCCCGCATCGGCGGGAAACCGTGAACCGAGAAAGGTCTGACCATTCGGTCCGCCCAGAATCTGATCATGGGTGGAGAGGAGCTCCACATCACCGAGAGGGGTTATCCGCAACTGAACGCTCGGGCTGCGGACTTCCTCGGCCGTGATCCGTTCCTCGACGACTCCACCGACTTCGGCGAGCTTCGAGATGTACTCGGTGTAGTCGAGAGTTCCCAACTCGAACTGCATCGAGGTCATGCGACCGAGCACGGCGTCGGCTTCGCCTGCGCTTCCGGGAGCCGGCAGGCCCTCCAGGTGGAGATCGGCGTTGCCGCCGCCGGATACTCCTTCGTTCAGCTTCACCACGGCGCGGTTCAATCCGGGGTGCTCGGATCGCATCTCGAGAACCGCTTGCAGCAAATCCGATTCGCCCGAGAGGTCGGCGCGCCCCAGTGGGTGTGCCACCCCGGCCTCTGCGAAGAGGAGGCGGCTCATCGTCTTGGTCCCGAGCGGTAGATGGCGCGGATCGGCCCCGTACATCGGGATCCCCAGTCGCATAGCCAGTTCCCGGTCGTTCCATCCGGTGAAGAAAGGGATCATGTGGGCTCTGTCCGGGTCGGGGATCAACGACTTGATGTGAGTGATGATCTCCGGATTGGCCAGCAGTTTGTCGGTGAGTGGCCCGGCGGAGTCATCGGGTGTCGACACCAGAAACAGCCGGCGCCGTGCATGACTCGGTATGACCCCCGGCAGCAGGCCGAGGTAGTAGTCGACGATGGTCGGGTTGATCGGTTGCCCCGTTACATAAACCATCCGCAGTCGAGGCTGCCGGAGGAGGAGTAGCAGGAAGAGGAACCTTTCCTCGTAGGCCTGGCGGTCGGTGCTGGTGAGGGGGTAGTCGACCTGGGCGTTCGGCACGACGACGACCGTCTGCTCGTCCTTGTTGAAATGTTCGATCGATTTCCACAGTGGAACGAGTTTGGCCTGAAGCCGGTCGAACTCGTCCTGATCGGTGACGTCGACTTGAACGCCGTTCATTGTTCCCTCCCTCTTCGACCGGAAAGTAGCACCCGGATGTGCTCGCCGCTCGGGGCCTTCGACGCGCTAGGGGTTCCATCGTCTCATTCCCGGGAAAGAAAACCCTTGACAAAGTGACATCATTATGACATCATAATGACATCACGAGGAGAAGGAAGACCGAAATGTTGAGCATTCCGATCATGGGAACGACCTACCACCAGACCCGGCGCTCCGAACTGATGAGGGCGTTTCGCCCCACCCGAGTTTCTGGCTCAGTCAAGTTCGGCTAGCTCTCGGCAGACCAACAAACGAAGGCCCCTCAGGGGCCTTCGTTTCGTTTGGGGAGAGTCCGGGCCGTTCGCACCGCTATCACGGCCGCAACGGCACCCGTAGTTCCCAGAGCCAGATCCAGGTTTGCCAGCGCCCTGTTGCCGCCGATCAGCCCGAGTCCTTCAGCCCAGCCCGTGGCTCCCAGCACGAGCAGCAACAATCCCGCCGCGGCGGTCGATACCGTGGAGTGTCTCCCTCGAGAGATGGTGGTCAAGACGGCAACACCGAGCAAGAGATGCACCACATTCGAGAGGGGGTTCATCGTGAGACCCAGGAGTCCCTCGCCGGTGTTTGCCAGAGGCCGGTTGAAACCGGTCACCCCGAACCCCAGCAGCGCCACCGCGACGAGAAGGACTCCGAAGACCGATGCCGGGGCCAGTCCTTCATTCCCGCCGGGCACTATGCCGGGAGACGGATGGACTTCGAATCTTTTCGTCAGGGTCACCAGGACAAAGAGAGAGACCGCCAGCGCCAGCAGCCACACCGGCCGCCAGAGCCACCAGTCGGTCGATCCGATGGCGTGTTGAGGAAATCCCAGCGGATAGAGAATCGCCACGGCAATCGAGATGGCGCTGACGTGCCAGAGATACATCGACAGCGGGACCCGGTTCAGCAGGTCGATCCATCTGCCGCCTGCCCGGCCGCGCAAGACGGCCGGGCGCGCGAGGAGCGCGAGGCTGATCAACAGGATCGAAACTCCCACCAAGGCCAGGCTCGGAGGGTCGCTGTTCCACCGATCCTCCCCGGGCACCATGATCATGCTCACGGGATAGTCGAAGACCCTTGTGAGTACCACCAGGGACCCCAGTCCGGCCGCGGCGGATGCCAGCAACAACCGGGGTCGGAGGCGGAGCAGCGATCCGTCCGCGTAGAAGAACCCCAACTGGTGAGGCAGCAGCCACACGAAGGCGTAGTTGACGAAACCAATCGCTTCTACGCCAACCGGATAGACGATCATGTCGATGCCGAGTGCGCCGGCCGCCATGACCGCCACGGCGCGCCGGCCCCATCGCTCATGCAGGCGATGCATCAAGGGCGCCAGGGCGACAACGACTACGTAGACGCCGACGAACCAGAAGGGCAGCGCGGCGACATCGGCTCCCCGATCGAGCAGGTTCGGCTGCGGCAACGGGAGCGCCTCTGCGGCCAGACCGACCGCCAGCCAGACTGCGATGAACAGGATCGTCGGCTCGAGAAGCCGGCGTAACCGGGTCTTCAGAAAGGCGAGGTAGCGGCGATCATGCCGGGCAAGTGATCTGGCGTTGGCGAAACCCCCGACGAAGAACAACAGCGGCATGACCTGGAGAAACCAGGTGGCGTAATGGCTCTCCGGTACGAACGACAGGGCGCTCTCCCCGGCGATTCGTCCCGGTTCCCAAACCACCGAAGTGGCCGTCCAGTGGCCGGCCACCACAACGAGAACGGCAGCTACCCGCAGCGCGTCTATGAAACGGTCGCGCTCCATCACTTCAAGCCGGACGCCGCTGCGCGGGCTTCGTCAAGAACCGCAGCCGCACGACAAAACCTCCAGGAGGCCCAGCTCGCTGCCCGCCCACTCGAATGCCTGCAGGAAGGCACCTTCCCAGACGTTGCCGTTCAGGACGATCTCCATCAGGCCGTCGCCGTTCAGATCGGCGATCGCCGCCACCTCGATTTGAACCCAGCCGAAAGGTCCCTCGTCGTCAACGACGTGTACGCCCAGTAGCGCCGTCTCGACCTCGCCGTCCATGATCTTGCGCAGATAGACGATCGTGTAGTTGCCGGCAGCGGTCTCGACCGGATCGTCCGGCATCGTGCTCGCGACAACGACCACCTCATCGACCCCGTCACCTTCGAGATCGGTGCGGATCACCTGCTTGAGGTTCACTTCCGGGATGCCGGCAACCCGGCCGGCAAGGAGTATGGAGGTGGCTTCTTCGTAGGCGTCCAGCGATGTGGAGAGCATCTCGACCTTGTGTGGACGGACGTCTCCCAGAGTCTGAATTGCGAGGGCATCGATATCCTGCCAATCGCCGGGCAGTTGAGGATCGAACTCGATGTTCAGCAGTTCGAGCGGATCGCACCACGGTCGGGGTTCCGTGCCCTCGGACGTGGTGATCGGCTCGGCGAGCCTGACCACCTGGTACTGCTCGCCGCCCGTCACGGGAGGAAGGCCCTCGCTCTGCCAGTCGCCGTCCCACCAACCGAGCAGGCATGTGTCGCCGGCAATCAGGAAGGTATCGGCTGCCGCCGGCACGGTCGTGGTCGTCGACGGCCCTGTGGTGGCAGGAGTTTCGGTGGTGGATGTGGTGGCGAGAGTCGTCGGGACGGTCTCCTCCGATGCCCCGGCAGACGTGGTGGTTGCTTCGGGCGATCCGCTGCAGGCAGCCACGATCAGGACGAGCGTCAGAGAGGGAACGAGGTGTTTCATGCAGCAAGACTATCCCGTGGGGCAACGATATCCCTCTAGTCTGCCCCTGTGACCGGCTTCCAGCTCACGATCATCTCGACCGGCGGGACCATCGAGAAGACCTACGAAACCAGTTCGGGGGTGCTTTCCAACACGATGAGCGTCCTCGATCACATGCTTGCCCAGATTCGTACGCCGGATCTCGTCACCAGGCGCGTCCAGCTGATGAACAAGGACAGCCTCGACATGACCGGGCCCGATCACGAACTGATCGCCGTCACGGCCCACGAGTGTGCACGATCAGCAGACGGTGTGGTGGTGGTGCATGGAACCGACCGGCTGGCCGAGAGCGGCGAAGCCGCCCATGCCGTCGGGACACCGGCTTCGCCCATCGTTTTCACCGGTGCGATGCGACCGTTCGAACTGCGCGACACCGACGCCTTGCAGAATCTCGTCGAGGCCCTGGTGGCCGTTCGTCTGGTCGAACCGGCCGTCTACGTGGCAATGCACAATCGGGTGCTGCGTTTCCCCGGTGTCGTCAAAGACCACAATGCGGGCACCTTCACATACGGGACCGCCGGCGAAGGAAGCAACCGGCCCGGTTGATCCTCATTCCGCCAGCCGGACCGTCATCTCCGCGGCCCGCTCGAGGGTGTTGGACACCGCGCACCCGTTACGGGCGATGGTGAGGAGCTTCTGCTTCTCATCGGCCGTGGCAGGGCCTTCGAGTACGACTTCCATCCGGACTGCCGCGAAGCGGAAAGGTTCGTGCGCCAGATCCCCTTCGATATCCAGCTCGAGTCTTTTGATCGGTATCTCCCGTGCCTCTGCGGCAGCGACGAGGGTGCTCTTGAAGCAGGCACCCCAGCCGATCAGCATCAAGTGCCCACCGTTGAATCCCAGTCCTGTGCCGCCGGTCGAAACAGGTCGATCGAGTGGTATCACCCCGTTCTGCTCCTGCCGGCCGATCGCACGGTGACCCCTTAGCGCCTCAACGGTGACTCTGAGTGTCGGCATCGCACCTCCTCACAGGAAACGTAGCGGGCACTGCGGGGGTTCGCATACCGGGCGGGCGTCATCCGGTGGCGATCAATCCAACTGCGACCAATGCACCGGCCAGTCCGACCAGGCGAGGCGGCGAGATCCGCTCCTTGAAGAAGAGGCGGGCCAGCAGAACGGTCGTCGCCGGGAACATCGAGGCCACGACGGCGACGATGGCCAGCGACCCGCGCTGGGCGGCCAGGATGAAGGCTCCATTCCCAAAGATCGTCGCCGCCCCCGCTCCGACGACCGGGGCCAGCGAGACACGGTGGGGGAGCAGGACTGCTCCGGTTCGCCATGCGATCAAGTAGAGCAACACAAACCCGGCGCCGCGGGCAGGGACAAGCGGCCAGATCCCGGAGTCTTGCGACACCAGGCTGAGGAAGACGAGCATGCTGCCGAAGCCCAGACCTGCCAAAGCCCCGTAGCCGAGGCCCGTGACCGTCGTCTCGTTACGGTCGATGGGTGACCTGCTGATCAGATAGATGGAAACCATCCCCAGGACAACGCCCGCCACCTGCATACCAGCAGGAGGTTCGCCCATGACTGTGGCAAACAGGACCCCGGTGGCCGCCGCGCCGACGGCGGCCACCGGTGACACGACCGCGACCTGACTCTTCGTGAACCCCGTGTAGAGGGCCAGGACCGCCAGGGCTCCGGCAATGCCGGCCAGAGCGCCCCAACCGAAATCCGTTCCTATCGGGTTCCCCGGCAACAGCAGTGACACCAGGATCGCAGTGATGAACCCAGCAACGTGGGAGGCGGCGACGACGGCGAGGACCCTCCCGTACCGGCTTCCCAGGCCGCCGAGGAAGTCGCCGGTGCCGCTGAAGGCAGCGGCAAGGAGAGAAAGAAGGATCGCCACAACCCGGAGAGGCTACTTCCTCCGTGACCGGTTGGGATATGCGCGCCGGCCGGCAGACCCGCCAGGATCCTGCTCGATTGGACGTCATAGGTTGCGGATGTCGGGTAAGTTCTCCTCGACGCTGACGACTAAACGGTAAGTTCGGGCGTACGGAGGGGACCATATGAGAGCCACGCAGGATCATTCCGTGTTGCGGCCGCTCGACTCGTCCCGATTGAATCACTGCGCGGGGAGCCATTGTGAGTAACGGACAGTTCACGGACCTAGCGATCCTGGCGGGATTGATAGAGAGGCCGCTCCGGGTTGAGGAAGCGGCGGAAGCTCTCGACATCAGCCCGCAAGACGTCCTGGCTCGAGCCCACGAAGGCGTCGAGCAGGGTGTGCTGGCCAGCGAGGGATCAGGATACGTTCTCACCGGGGCTGCTCCGGAGGTCGATCCGCCGTACCTCGCCTACCTGGCGGGGAAGCTGGCCGAGACCCTCACAGCCCGTGGAGCCAACGGCGAGGCAGGAAAGCTCTTCATCCGCGCCGGGCGCGAGGTAGAGGCCATCGGCGCCTTGGTGGCGGCTGCACTCGGTGACGACGACGAGCAGGCAGCCAATCTCGCGCTCGAGCTCGATCCCGAACTCACCCCGGTTGAACGGCAGGATGCCGGGCGCCTGCACCTCATGCTGGCCCGTCATGCTCGCGACCACGGATCGAGCCCCACTGCCGACGAGCACGCCCGAAATGCGATCCGCCGCCTCGAAGGGCCGGAGCTGATCGACGCCCTCCGGTTCGGCGCCGCCGTTGCTTCGGACCTTCAAGACTCCCAGCGAGCCGAGAGTCTGACTGCGCTGGGCGCCGGAGTGGCGATATCGCTGGGCCGCAAAGACAAGGCCGGCACGATGCTCACCCTGCTGGGAAGAGAGCTCAACAGGCTGGGTTTTGCCGACGAGGCGGACGCCGCTCTGGCACGAGGCATCGCCATGCTCGACACCCACGGCGATCGAAGTGAGCAGTTCCTCGGCCGGATGAACGCCGGATGGGTCGCGTTCGACCGGGGAATCCTTCAGGAAGCGGAGATAACCTTCGACAACCTGACCGACCAGGCCGACGATCTCCACGACTCCGTGACCAAATCCAGCCAGATGGCCTATCACAGTCGTGCACTCGGAATGGTCGGCCGGATCAATGAGTCCAGGGTGCGCGCTGCCCAGGCCAGGGCGATTGCCGCCGAATACGGGGCAAGGGCCATCGAATTCCTCGTCGCTCTCGGCGAAGTGGAAGGGGCCCTGGCGTTTCGGCGCCCGGCAGACGCCGCCGAGGCGGTCGAGAACGCCGATCGAATTGCCCGCGAGCATCTGCCGTCGTGGCTGAACAGGACGCTCCATTACGAGGCGAAGGCCGCCCTGCTGGTCGGCGATCGGGAGACGGCGCGCCGGGCCCTGGCCGAGGCCCGGGAGCACACACCCAGCGGCATCGACGGTTGGCGCGTTCGGAATCTGATTCGCATCACCGAGATGGAGATGATCGAAGGCGACTGGCCCCAGGGAGAGGCCGAGGACCTGACCGACGAGTTCCTCCAGTCCCGCCAGTATCTGGCGGCGGCTGAGCTGCTGACCATCCGGGCCGAGCGCGAGAAGGATGCCGAACTCGCCCTCCAGGCCGCTGCGCTCGCCGGACAGGTGGGTGCGCCGGCACATGCCGCGCTGGCGATCGAAGCGGCCGGGGCGTGGGACGACGCGCCGGTGGCCGCCGCCGCAGGTGAAATGATCCGCCGGGCGGCCGCCGCCATGCCGGATGACTGGCGAGACGGCCTGCGTGATGTCCCTGCGTTCGCGCACGCACTCGACGCCGAGCCCCTCGAGACACCCGATTCGGAGGCCCTCGACGATCTCCTCGCCGAAGTGCTGACCAGCGCCGGTTTGACCGGCGACTTCGTCTTGAGCCCTGCACAGCGGCGAGCTCGCGGCCTCGTGCGGCGGAAGTCGCGCCGTCGCAAGACGTCCCCGGTGACGTGGCTGGCCGCGGCCGTCGGCGGAGCGGCGCTGGTCGTGTCGATCTTTGCCGTCACAGCCGGCGACGGGCCGGCTACCGGAACGACGCTGGCCGCGCAGCCGACCACCACCACCTCCTCGACAACGACCACGACGCTGCCGGAGGATCCCAATCCGGAACCCCCCGAGCTGGGGCTCTTCGGCGAGTCCCAGTTCCGCGGCAGCGACGGTCTGACCGGAGTGGCGAGCGAGCCGGCGTTGACCGCCTTCAACGGGCACTACTGGGCGCAAAAGCCGGGAGGGTTCTTCCGCGCCGACCCGGTAGCCGCCGGCAGGTTTCTCTATCTGGGCAGCTCGACCAATGATCAGGTCTATCTGATCGACCTCACGACCGGAATAGTGGCGGACAGGCTCGAAGCCGACGGAAGGGTGCTCGTTCCGGTCGCGGTCGGTGATATGAACGTAGCGCGCGGCGACGGGACCGTGAAGATGGTGGTGTATGTTGCCGAAGGCGGCACCGTGCACGGTCGACCGGTCGAGGGAGGCGGAGCATTCGCCCCCCTCTCGCTGGGATCCGACGTTTCAGCCGGCCCGGTCATCGCCGGCGGCCTGGCCGTGATCCCGACCGAGGGGGGCCGTGTGTATGCCCTCAACAGCGATGGCATCGAGTGGATCTATCCGGCCGAGGATCAGGAACCTCTAGCCGAGATCGGCGAGGAGGCCGCATATGCGGACGGGATCCTGTATGTCGTGGACCAATCGGGAGAACTGCATCTGATCGAGGCGGAAACAGGCACCGGCATCTGCAGCAGGAGGTTTGGCCAGCCCCCGGTCGGGAATCCGGTTGTGTCCGACGGAAACGTGTACGTGCAGGCCACGGGCGTGGTGGTCATTGCACCTGCAGGGACATGTGAGGGAACCGAGAGCGTCGTCGTTGCCTCGCCGGAGGTGACGAATCCTATTGCCGTGCAGGATGGAATCATCTTCTCCGCAGAGGCAAACCGGCTGTTCCCGTTTGATCCGAACCTGATGACTCTCGAGTCGATGGGTTCCGACAGCCAGCTCGGACCCTGGGCGCCGTTCATCGCCGACTCCGACATAACGACTCCGCCGGTGATCGCCGGGGAACTAGTCATCTTTGGGACACAGAACGGAATCGTCTATGCGGTAGATCTGGCGACGGGCGAAGAGGTATGGCGTTTCGACGTCGGCGTGGCGACCGGTGAATCAGTCGGTATCGAGGGATCCCCGGTCGTCCTGAAGAACACGGTCATCGTCATGACCAATCAGGGAAACCTCGTCGCCATCGCCAGCGGCGAGTAGACCCGCCGATCAGGCATCCGGGGTTCTGATGCCTGTTTCGTGCTCGAAGCACCAGGCCCAATGCTCGCCCGGTTCCTTTGATCGGATCACCGGATGGCCGTGTTCCGCGGCGTGCTTTCTGGCGTGACGATTGGGGGAATCGTCACAACAGAGAGTCCGCCCGCAGCCGACACAGAAGCGTAGATGCACCCATGTGCCTCCGATCGCCAGGCAGTCCGCACACCCACCATCCGGCATCGGATCCAGTGGAACTGACAAAAGGTGTTCGCAGGGTTTCCCCATGACGCTCCTTCACTCGGCTACTCGTGCCCTTGGGGCTGTTCGGCACTCTACCGGTCCCCGGCTCCTGTGGCCGGTGGATGTCGGAACTGTCGTCGGGTTGGCGGTCGTGCATCGGCGGGAAGGAGCGGACCGGACGGCGACATTCAACTCGTGACCGGGCCACGTCGTATCATGGTTGCGGCGATGTCCTATCCGACCGACTTCCGCGCCCCGTGGATCGACGACAACGGTTTCCTGCGCTTTCAGATCGGCTTGAAGCGCCCGTCGCTCGCCGTCGTCTCCGGAATCTTCCGTGACGCCGCCGAATTGTCGGCAGGCAAGTTGCTCCCGCTCATCATCGACGGACGAGCGATGCGAATGGCGCCGCCGGCCAAAGCTTGGACGTACGCCATCTACCGCCTCAACTCAATCGCATCGGCCGTGGCCTTCTTGTTCAGCGACATGACGCCGCAGGAAGTGTTCAAGTACCAGAAGGGCATAGGTGCAATGATCCCCAGCCGGGTGTTCGAAGAGGAGTATGAGGCCGTCGCCTGGCTCCGGTCGTTCGCGGATTAGCCGCTAGGACAGCAGCAGCCGTTCCAGTCTCCGGCCGATTACCGCCGAACCGGCGATACCCATGCCGACCAGTACCCCGATATTCACCCACAGCCCCGAGTCCAGGGTTCCGAGCGTGAGGCTCCGGACCAGTTCCGTGCCGTGGTACAGCGGTGAGAACTGGGTGAATCGCTGGAAGAACTCCGGGTAGACCTCGAGCGGATAGAAAGTCGCCGAGAACAAGAACAGCGGCAGGGTCACCATGGTCACGAGGTCGAAGTCCTGCCAGCTGCGCATGAAGGTGGTCGCGGCCATTCCTACCGCACCGAAGGCAAAGCCGATCAAGAGGGTGGCCGGCAGGGCGAGGAGGCCCAGCGGTGATCGGACCAGACCCATGAGCGCCATGACCACAATGAATCCGGCTGAGTAGAGCGCACCGCGAAAGAGCGACCAGACGATCTCTCCGGTAGCGATGTCTCCCGGGGCGACGGGTGTCGCCAGAATCGACTTGTAGGTGTTGCCGTAGCGGATCTTGAAGAAGATGTTGAACGTCGACTCGTAAACGGCTCCGTTCATGGCGGAGGCGGCAAGCATCGCCGGGGCGACGAAGGCGGCATACGAGACCAGTTCACCGTCGGGGCCGGGCACGTCCCCGACGAGTGTGCCGAGCCCGATTCCTATTGAGAAGAGATAGAAGACCGGCTCGAAGAAACCGGCCAGGATCACCCACCACACCGACCTGTAGACGATGAGATTGTGTTCGAGGAGGTGGCGCACCCGGTGGCTGGGCCGCACGGCCGGTGATGCCACGCGTGCAAGCAGTGTCGTCATGGTCTCAGCCTCTTCGTGAGATTGTGCCGGGCGACCAGAGCACCGAGGAGGAAGAGGGCGACCAGGTAGGTGACGTGCTGCCAAAGCGGAAGAGCAGCTTCGATGCCGAGCGCGACGGAACGGGTGAGTTCGACGCCGTGGAAAAGGGGAGTGGCGTAGGCGAGACCCTCGAGCAGATCGGGCAGCTGCTCGATCGGGAAGAACGTTCCGGAGAACAGGAACAGAGGCACGATGGCGAACCGAAAGACCATCGTCAGGCCCGTGTCATCCTCGATCCACGAGGTGAAGGCTGCCATCGGGGCTGCAAAGGCGAGACCGGTCAGAACCGCCGGGAAGATTGCCAGGAATGCTCGCCCGATGCCGGCCGCGTCGAACACGACCAGCATTCCGGCGAAGATCGTGCAGATCATGAGGAGCCGGACGCCGATCCAGGTCAGCAAACCGACCAGCAGGTCGGTCACCGACACAGGGGTGTTCATGATTGCCGGAAAGGTCTTGATCCATTTGAGCCCGGCCATGATCGGGAAGCTTCCTTCGCCTGCACCGCTTTGCATGCCGGTGGCGGCGAGCAGGCCGGGAGCAAGCCATACGAGATAGGTGAGCCCGCCGAACTCGGCAGAGGGGTTGCGGTCGACCAGCGATCCGAGGCCGATGCCCATCGCGGCCAGATACAGCACCGGGTTCAGGAAGTTCGAGAAGACCGAGGCACGCCACACGCGGGCATAGTTGAGAGCCTGCCCCTCGAAGACGTGCAGCGGGAGCGCGGTCATTCGACCAGGCTCCGGCCGGTCAGTCGCAGAAACACATCCTCCAGGGTTGATCGGCGCACCACCGCACTCTCGATCTGCAGCTCCCGTGCAGACACCTCCGCAAGGGCCCGGTCGGCGTCGTCGACGTAGAGGAGAACTCGATCGGCGAGAGTCTCCTGTCTCGGTGCGAGACCGTCCAGCTTGAGCAGCGCCGGCTCCTGCATGCCGACGGGGAAGCGCAGCTCGAGGACCTCCCGGTGGGAGTGTTCTTCGATCAGGGAGCGCGGCGATCCCTCGGCAACGATCCGACCCTGATCCATGACCACGAGCCGGTCGCACAGCTGCTCCGCCTCATCCATGTAATGGGTGGTGATTATCAGCGTCGAACCTTGTTGCTTGAGCCGGTACAACCGATCCCACAGGATGTGCCGGGCTTGAGGGTCGAGGCCGGTCGTCGGTTCGTCCAGGAGGATGAGCTCCGGTTCGTTGATTAGTGCTCGTGCGATGGTGAGCCTTCGTTTCATGCCGCCGGAGAGATGCTCGACCTTGGCGGTTCGCTTGTCCTCGAGATGTGCAAACGCCAGGAGGTCTTCGATTCGCTCCCTGATCAACTTCCTCGGCAGGGAGAAGTAGCGGCCGTAGATGTAGAGGTTGTCACGCACCCGCAGTTCCTCATCGAGCATGTTCTCCTGCGGAACCACGCCCAGGCGACCGCGGATTTCCCGTCCATCGGCGCGGGGATCGAGGCCGAATACCGTGAGCGTGCCGGCAGTGATCGGGGATGTGGCTCCGATCATTCGCATGATCGATGACTTCCCCGCCCCGTTCGGGCCGAGGAAACCGAAGACCTCGCCTCGCCGGATGTCGAAATCGACACCGTCTACGGCCGTCAGGTCGTCGAAGCGTTTGGTGAGCCCGCGGGCCGTTACGAGTGATTCGCTCATGAGCCTGGTCAGGATACCGGTTCGGTCCCGGTTGTCCCTTCGGTATTGCGCTCTCCGGAACGGGGACGGGGCGGGAGGGATGGTGCGGCGGCCGGCGCGTAGTGTGATGAGAAGCAGAGGAGGGAGAATCGTGTCACGCCCTGTTCATTTTGAGATCCACGGCGAGGATCCGGTTGCGGCGACCGAGTTCTACGCGGCTGTGTTCGGCTGGAAGGTCGAACGGTGGGGTGATCAGCCCTACTGGTTGTACACGACCGGCGAAGGTCCCGGTATCGACGGTGCCTCCGCACCAAGTCAGGAACACGGCCAGAAGGTGGTGTTGACGGTGGAGACCGACAACCTGGCGGAGACAGTCGCAAAGGCTCGTGCGGCGGGTGGCACGGTCCTGCTGGAGAACGCTCCGATTCCCGGGGTCGGCATTCTCGCCCAGGTGCTCGATCCCAACGGAGTTCTGGTCGGAATCATGCAGCCGGAGACGTCGGAATAGGGATGGGGTCGCATCCGCTCAACCTCGGCCTGCGTTTCGTTCTCGAACTCGTTGCGCTGTTCGCACTGGGCTGGTGGGGTTACTCGCTCACCGGCGGGTGGCTTCGATTCGCGCTCGCCGGAGTTTTCCCGCTCGTTGCAGCCGCCGTCTGGGGTACCTTCGCCGTTCCGGACGACCCCAGCCGATCCGGTGAAGCTCCGATCGCTGTGAGCGGCCGGGTCCGTCTGGTCATCGAGTTTCTGGTGTTCGCAGCGGCTGTCGTCGGGTTCGTGGTGGTCGATCGGTTGTCGATCGCCGCCGGATTGCTGGTTGCGCTGATCGTTCACTACCTGCTCTCGACTGATCGGATCGGCTGGCTGCTCGAGAGGTGAAGCGGCGGCCGCCCGATTGGTGCATCGACAGGGCCTATCGTGGAGCCGGACACCAATAGGGAGTGCATGTGCCGTTCGAACTGACACGCCGGGAAGACGTCTTCATCCTCACGATGGACGAGGGCGACAATCGATTCAACGAGGACTCGCTCGGGCGACTCGGTGAGATCCTCGACGAGGTCGAAGCGGCTGAGGGGCCGGCGGCACTTGTAACGACCGGAACCGGAAAGTTCTACTCGAACGGCCTGGACCTCGACTGGATCATGGCGGGGAACTCTGACTGGACTTTCGCCGATCTGGCCATCGAGACTCAGCGACTCTTCGCCAGGACGCTGACGTTCCGGCGACCGACGGTGGCTGCGATAAACGGACATTGTTTCGCGGCCGGCGCGATGTGGTCGTTGGCGCACGATTTCCGGGTGATGCGGGCAGATCGCGGGTTCTGGTCGATGCCCGAAGTCGATATCAGGATTCCGTTCACGCCGGGAATGTCCGCACTGATTCAGGCGCGTCTTCGTCCGCAGGTTGCACACCGGGTGATGACGACCGCCCACCGATATGGTGGCAACGAGGCCATGGAGGCGGGCATTGTGGATCAGGCGGTCGATGAGCACTACGTGTTGAACGTCGCCATCGAGATGGCGGCTGCCCTAGCCGGCAAGGATCCCGACACGTCGGCAGCGATCAAGACCGGCATGTACAAGCCGGTGATCGAGGCGTTGACGACCTGATCTTTTTCTCGGCAATACTGTGGTTCCCCACGCGCATCAGTATTGCTCAGAAAAGTGGATCCCATTTCTCCGCAATACTGTGGTTCCCCTGGCGCAACAGTATTGCTCGGAAACCTGAGCACCACCGGACGACCCGGTCGGCGGCTAGCTGCCAGCAGGTTCGAAGACGAGATCGAACTCGAGACGAAGATCGTCCGCAACGTCTGCGACATGAGCGACGTTCGGGATCTTCAGGTCGAAGTCCTGGCGACGTACTTCCGAACTACCCGACACTCTTATCTGCTCGGTCGAAACCACGTCGAAAGTGACAGAGAAGCTGACCGGACGGGTGATGTCCCGAACGGTCAGGTCGCCGCGGACTTCCGTGGTGCCGCCCTCGCCGATCCCGGTCAGATCGATGATCTCAGACGGCGTGAAGGTAATGGTCGGATAATCGTTGCTGTTGAGAATGAAGCGGTTGATAGCGGTGTCTCTCCATCCGACTTCCTCACCGAGAGGGCTCGGTTCTTCACCAGGTTCGGTATCGAAATACGCAGCCTTGATGATCACCGGTCCCATCACGACGGAGGAAGGGTCGTCGAAATCTGCGACAACCTCGGCGGCAACCTTCGAGTTGACGCCGACGACCGTCTTCGGATTCCCGCGGAACATCTCGTCGATCACAAACCACACCTTGCTGCCCGGAGCGGTCAGGTACGTGGTCGGGGTTGCGATCTCCGCCTCCACTATCAGAGCCTCGCTGGGCCCGGCCGCTTGAACAACCTCAGCATCGCCGGTGCTGCTGCATGAAGAGGCAATCAGCATGAGAATGATGATCGCTGGTATCGACTTCATTGAACCCTCCGTGTCATACCCCTATACGGACCCGGGCCGGGAACGGATGAGAGTCGATTTCGAGCTTGGGAGACGGCGGTCGGTCAGTCGCTGGAGAGCGGAATCGACCCGTCGTGGCGGTGGTACTCATCGTGAGCGGCCAGGAGCGGCTCCCAATCTTCCGGGTGGTCGACGTCGACGGCCACGAGATGGCGAGTGGTCGGACCGTCGCCTTCGTCGAATGATCGAGCACGACGGATCAGATCGGCCGATGCGTCGTCGATGCGCCGATGTTGAGCGAGGTGTTCGTCCCAGGACACCGTCAGGAAGATCTCCGACAACCGGTGTGGGTCGGAGGCATTCCGGTAGAGCCGCCACCTGTATGCCCCGGTGCGGAGCCGGACGAGGCGGATCTCCGTCATGACACGAAGGAAATCATCGAGATTCTGGCTGTTGACCCTCCAGGTGTTCACCACCATCACGGGCCCGCCCTCAGTGACGACATGTGGATCGGGCGCCTGTTCGACGGTGAACTCAGGAGACACGACATCTGCGAGAGCCGGGATGCCGAAACGGGGAGCAGTCATGCCGAGGGCAACCGATCCGACCGAGAGGACGACTATGGCGGCTCCGGCTCCGATCAGGTCGGCGATGGTCCCGGCGAGTATCGAGCCGAGCGGCAGGATGCCGACGAAAGCCAGGGAGTAGAGGCTCATCGCCCGACCCCTCACCCATTCCGGCGACATCAACTGCGCGGTGGCGTTGGTGGTTGTGAGCGTCCACACCCAGGCCATACCGGCGAGCAACAGGCCGGGCGCCGTCCACCAGATGGTGGGTGCCAGGCCGGTGGCGATGCCCGCCACTCCGAAGGTCGAGATCGTGATCGGGATCGATCGGGCCCCCAGAGCTTCAACGACTTGCTGCCTGGTGAAGGCACCGATCAGGGCTCCGAGGCCCATTGCGCCGAGCAGGAGTCCGAACGCGTCTGCGGAGCCACCCAGCTCCTCGGTCCGGTTCGGTAGAACCGTCTGCACGACGGCTGATGTGAGCGCGAAGAGTGCCGCCAGCAGCAGCAGCATCCGGAACGGTCTGGTGAATCGTGCGAAGCGGACGCCGTTGGCTATGGCGTTGGCGACCGAGGAAGCGTCCCGGTCGGCTGAGCCGAAACGTCGGACGAGGACCGCCAGCACGGCGATGACGCCCAGATAACTGAGCGCATTGAGCATGAACGCCAGCGCCGGCCCGGCCGTTGCGACGATCAGGCCACCCAACGCCGGGCCTACCGCCCGGGCGACGTTGAAAGCCACAGAGTTGAGCGCCACCGCGCTGGCGACCATCCCGCGCGGCACCAGGTCGGGGACCATCGCCTGCCATGCCGGGAGGTTGAAGGCCACACCCACGCCCAGTAGCAGCGACAGCGCGAGCAACCGGCCCGGAGTCACCAGGTCGAGGGCGGTGAGGATCGCCATGCCGGCGGCGGCCAGGCCCATCACGATCTGACTGATGAGGAGCACCATTCCTCGGTTGACGAGATCGGCCACGGCACCTGCTGCCAGGGCGAGGAAGAGGAGGGGGAGCGTGGTCGAGGCAGCCATCAGGCCGACCCAGGTTGCCGAACCGGTCAGTTCGAGCATCAGCCATGCGCCGGCTACTGCCTGCAGGAAGGATCCCACGTTGGAGAAGATCGACGCTATCCACAGCGAGCGGAAATGGCGGATTCGGAGCGGAGCGACGGCCTGCGACATTTCTCGGAGTGTACGAGGCTCGATGGGGAGGCTGCTCGCATGGGCCGCCTGATCGTGATTCGGGATCTCAGCGGTAGAGGGCCTCGACCTCGGCGATCGTGGATCCGGTGGCCTCAACGAAGCGCTGATAGGCAGGCCGCAGGAGTCGAATCCCATCCGACACCTGCGTCTTCACCGATGCAGGAGGGTTCTCGCGAAGCAGTGTCACGATGGTGGCAAAACGCCGCCAAACGGCCGAGACTTCGAAAAAGACCAGGTCTTCGATGCCTTCGGGCCTCCGGTTCTCGTAGTGGGCGAGGAAGTACTCGGCCGCCGCATCGTCGAGGTACGTCCGGGCGAGCAGTAGCGACCAGGCGAGGTCGGCTCGAGGGTCGGCGACCGCGAAAGATCCCCAGTCGAAAACGACCGGCCCTCTTCCGGTGATTATCACGTTTCTCGGATGGAAGTCCATGTGAACGTAGGAGAGCGGGACCTTCTCGAGGTGTCCGACCCTTTCGAGCAGCCACTGCAAGGACGGCCGGAAACCGCCGAGGTCGAGTTCGTCGAGCAGGGCGAAGCGGCCCTCGATGAGATTCCGGTTCGATCTCCAGGGGACGGCGCCTTCGTCCAACAGATCTCCGCTGGGGACTATGTCGTGCAGGCGGACCATCAGGTCGACGATCATGTCCAGGGCGGCGGCGGAGGTTCCGAGCGAGTCGGCGACCGGGCCCTCCAGCCAGTCGATCAATACGAACGGTGCCCCCAGGGGTTGGCGGTCGTCGTGCCGGGCCAGCAGTTTCGGAGCCGGATACTCGACCTTTTGGAGGGCGAGATAGGCCGCCACCTCGGCTCGCATGGTCTGGCCGCTCGGATCGCCCGTGTAGAGGCGGAGGGCGACATCTTCCACGCCCGGGCGTTCGACCCGAAAGACACGGCACTCCCAGCCGTCACCGACCTCTTCGATCGCGACGACCGCGGCCGGTTCTATCCGTGCTGCCCGAAGAGCCTTCTCGATGTCGACGGGTCGCATGACGGTCAGAGTATCCAATCCGGGTGCGGCGCGTCGTCTTAGGATCGACGGCCTCGTTTCGGTAGGGCATCATGGGAGTGTCGGAAAGGATGTGGGATGCGCATACCGCCGAGGTTGGCTTTGACCGTCGCTCTTGCGGTCGTTGTCTCCGCCTGCACCGGAGCGAGCTCCGGGACCTCGCCACCGCTCGAGGTTTCGACGACCGTAGCCGCGACGAGTTCGACCCGGGCCCCTGCGTCGAGTTCCACCACCACTACCACCACCACCACTACCACTACCACCACCACGGCAGTAGCCGTCACAAGCGAACTCGCCGCTCTCGACGGCCTGGCCTTCGGCGAGTTTCTGGAGGCGTCGTTCGCGATGCTGTTGGTCAGGAACCCCCAGTTCCTCACTTCGCTCGGTGTGTCGGATCAGTACGGTTTTCGAAACGACCGGCTGGACGACCTCTCTCCCCGGTACCTCGACGAGACCCAGGCGCTCGAAGTCGGGATTCTTGGTCGGCTGCACGCCTACGACAGGTCGTCGCTGTCGGCCACAGATGCACTGTCGTTTGATGTATACGAGTGGTACCTGGACCAGAAGGTCAGAGGTCACCGCTTCGCCTATCACGACTATCCGGTTCACCATTTCGTGAACAGCTACAACTTCGACCTGATCCTCTTCCTCAGCGAGGAGCATCCGATCGCCACGATCGAGGACGCCGAGGACTACATCACCCGGTTGTCCCGGATCGATGAGCAAGTCGCCCAGGTGCTCGACCGGCTGCGTATCAGCGAGGAGATGGGTGTGATGCCTCCGAGCATCATCGTCACCTGGACCAGCGGAGCGCTTCAGGAGGATCTCGGCGGTACCCGTGATCCGGGGGCCGTCCGGACCTCGCGCCTGGCGTTGTACACGTCGTTCGCCGACCGTTTGGAGGCGGTGGAGGGGATCGACGAAACGACCAGGGCGTCGCTGCTCGATCGAGTTGAAGAGGAACTGACGGAGTCGTTCGTCCCGGCTTGGGTAGCACTGATCGATCACATGGAGGCGATCAGGGCCGAGGCCTCGTCCGACGCCGGTGTTTGGCGCCTTCCCGACGGTGACGCCTATTACGAGTGGCTGCTGCGCGACCACACCTCAACGGACCTGACTGCCGGCGAGATTCATCAGCTGGGCCTCGAGGGAGTTGCCCGGGTAGAGGGGGAGTTGCGTGCGGCCTTCAATCGACTGGGGTATCCGGAGGATGCGTCGATTGGGGATCTGCGCCGACGGGCCGCCGAAGACGCCGGGTTCCTGGACGGCTCTTCGGAAGCCGGCCGGGAGGAGGTTATCGACGAATACGAACGGTTGATCGCCCAGGCTGAAGAAGTCGGCGCCGGTTTCTTCAATCTCTGGCCGGAGGCCCGAGTGGGGATAGTCGCGGAGGCTGCCGGGCGCGGCGGCTATTACGTGGCTGCCTCGGTCGACGGTTCCCGGCCCGGTGCATTCCATGCCGGCGTGGGAGGCACGATCGCTGCCTATACGATGCCCACCATCACCTATCACGAGGCCGTCCCCGGCCATCACACGCAGATCGCCATCGCGCAGGAACTCGACCTTCCGACCTTCCGTCGCTACATCCAGTACAACGCCTTTGCCGAGGGTTGGGCCCTCTATGCGGAACGTCTGGCTGCGGAGATGGGACTGTACGAGACCGATCCGTACGGAGACATCGGCCGGCTCGAGTTGGAGTTGGTTCGAGCGGTTCGGCTGGTAGTCGATACGGGGATCCACTCGCTGGGGTGGACCCGCAAGGAAGCGCGCGACTACATGGACCAGACGATCGGAGGTTGGTCCGCTGAGGTTGAGCGGTACATGGTCCTTCCGGGCCAGGCGACCGGCTACATGATCGGAATGCAAACCATTCTCGATCTCAGAGATCGGCTGGCTGCCGGTGGAATGTCGGATGTCGCCGCGTTCCACGACACCGTCCTCGGCGGCGGCAGCATGCCTCTCAGCATCCTCGAGTCTGTTGTCGAGGATCTGATCGGCGGTCCGTAGGACCCCCAGATCTGTTGTTCCGGAGCGGTGATAGCCCCGTGTGCGGAGGGATCCGCGTCGCGGAAACGGGGAGTCAGGGGAAATCCCCGACGCAGTGAGCGAAGCTCAGGGTTTTGGCAGGGAGAGACCCAATAGCGCCGTCTCCGCGCGGTAGTCACTATGTGGGTATGACAGCTCCAATCCATACTCCCAAAGGAACACGGCTCGAACGGCCCCATACCGGTCGGGTCCTGGCCGGCGTTTCGACCGGCATTGCCCGCTACTTGCAGATCTCGACCGGACTGGTCCGCCTGATGTTCATAGTCGCCACGGTATTCGGGGGCTTCGGGATACTCGCCTACATAGCGGCATGGCTGTTCATCCCTGCCGAGGGCCAGTCCCAGCCGGTCGCCGGGAACTGGATCAAAGACCTCAATACGCAGGGAAGCACAACCGGTGCCCTGCTGGTCGGTGTCCTTGCCTTCCTGGTCATCGTCGCATTCATCCCTGGAGGCAAGGCCCTGGCCCTCGCCCTCCTGATCGTCGGTGCACTGGTCATCGGAACCCGTAACAACACACAAACCACCCAGTGATAGAAACAGGAGAAACACTCATGCGTATAGGCAAACTCATCGCAGCCCTCGTCGGAATCACGATGGTTGTCGGAAGCGTCGGACTGTTGGTCGCCGGAACTTTTCTGGTTGTCGCAACCGATGATGCAGACGGATTCATCTCAGCAGGCCCGGTGCGTGTCCGGACCTCTTCGGCAGCCCTGGTCGGTGACGACATCGATATCTTCCTCGAAGACTCGGTCAGGGGCGGGGCGTTCCTGGGGATCGACAACATAGAGACCCGCCTCTCCGTGGATCCTCGCAACGACAAGGCACTGTTCATCGGTATTGGTCCATCGAGTGACGTCGGCCGATTCCTGGCAGGCAGCTCCTACTCGGTCGTGGAGGTCTTCGGCGACAGGGTGGTGCTCGACGACTTCGCCGGTTCCTCTCGTCTCGGAGCGCCCGCCGATCAGGATTTCTGGGTTGCTTCGACCCTCGAGGAGGTCCTGAACTGGGATCTGGAGTCTGGCCGCTGGTCGGTCGTCGTCATGAACCAGGACGGTACCGCCGGCATCGACAGCTCGGTCACCGTGGGGGCCAGGGTTCCTTTCCTCCAGCCGATCGGCGCCGTCCTCCTGGTGGTCGGCCTCATCGGTCTGGCGGGTGGAATCGCGCTCACCTACCTAGGCGTGCGAAACGATCCCCCGGCTGCCGCCGTCCGGCAGCAGCAACTCCCCCTCGAACCGGCTCCGGTCGCCTAGCAACCAACGATCCCTTGCCAGTGTCCCCGTCAGGCGGCGGGGACACTGTGCGTTGCCTAGGCCAGCGGCTTCTCGTAGGTGGTGCCGAAACTGACGACCTGGAAACCGAGGCTCTGGTAGAGCCGGTAGGCACCGTGCGGGTTTTCCACATGGACGCCCAGGGCCGCCTCTTCCATCCCTCGCTGTGCCAGTTCCCTCAGGCTGGCACAGATGAGCGCCGTGGCAACGCCCTTTCCGCGCCAATCCCGGGCCGTCGAGATGAACTCGGTCCATCCGCGCTTGCGACTGTTCTCGCGGTTCTCCGACTCGTTGATGAATGTTCGCACCTGTCCCGCCACCCGGTCGCCGTCCCAGGCCACCTTCCAGAGAGATTCATCCCGGTGCGGAAACTCGAGGAAGGCGTTCCAGTCGTTCTCCGTTGGTTCGGAAAACCCCCAGTGATCGCGAAAGGCTTCGATGTCCGCCTCGTAGACGGCTCTGAGCTGATCTTGGGTGACCGGGCGGATCTCCAGGCCGGCCGGGAGGGGGCCTTCGGGGATGTCGTCCAGATTCGGCCGGACCAGCGACGCGCCGTGCTGGATCGCTTGATAGCCGTCTGCTTCCAGGAGTGCTGCGCATCCGGCAGCCCCCTCGTCCGCATCGGTGCGATACACCTTCGATCTCTCGGTCGCATGTTCCGCCGCTCGCTCGGCCAGCCGGCCTTGCGCCCAGGCGAGCATGGCCGTTCCAATGCCCTGGTTCCGCCACTCCGGGAACACCTTGCACATGTGCCGGTAGACGCGCGGGCCGTTCGTCTCGTCCCACCAGCGAGTGGTCACGTACGCGACGGCCTCGCCGTCGATCTCGACGAATCGGAAGTCCTCGGCCAGGTTCAAGTTCTCGGAGTTTCGGAATGACACTTCGACTTCCTCGCCGGTCACGACCGAGTCGTCCTGGCCGTCTGCTCTGGCTTCGGCGACGACGAGGTCGGCGACGCGCTGGAAGTCTCCGTCACGGCCGAACCGGCGGGCAGAAATGCCGGGAATCGGGGGGAGATGAATGTCCATGGGGACAAGTTACTCAGTTTCGGAACCGGGCCCGGGGTGTTTTTCCTCCGCTGATGAACACACGTCGGGGAGACCGGAACCGGGTCAGGCTTCGGGACTTCTCGCAGACACGAGCGCCGACAGGCGAATCCAAACGAGGTGGTCGGAGTGCAGGATACGTATCCAGTCGGAGGCATTGTTGATGACGTCGGACAGTCGTTCTCCGGAGCCGTCTTCCACGAGGAGCGAACCGTCGATCCGGTGCCCTCCGGCAAGTCGGAGGGTGGCCGGGCTCTCATGCCAGAACCCGCGCAGATCCTGATCGGACGGCAGCACTGATATCGCGCTCACCGCCGGCTTGTGGATGAGAATGAAATCACCGGCGCTGTCGACGGCCGGTAGTACTTCGCCCGGCTCATCCATAAGGTCTCTCACGGTTTGCGGACCCTCATAGGTCTGCGCGACGTCCGCCACGAATACGAGAGCTTCGATAACCCGTCCGTCCGACAGGAACACATCTGCCGGCTGCGACCGTTTCTCGACGAGAAGAGGGCTGGTCATCGGATCCCCGTCTGCGACAGATAGGGGGTTATCGAATCGTCGTTGAGGACCTTGTCCAGTGCATCGATCGGATCGATCTTGCCGGCCTGGAGGAGCTCGACGATAGAGGCGTCCATCGTTCGCATGCCCTCCTTCTTTCCGGTCTGGAGTGCTGAGGGAATCTGGAACGTCTTGCCCTCACGGATGAGGTTGGCGATCGCCGGGGTGCACATCATCAACTCCAGTGCAGCGATGCGTCCCGGCTGGTCGACGCGTTTGAACAACGTCTGAGCTATAACGGCCTTGAGGGAGTCGGCCAGCGTGGAACGGATCTGCGGCTGCTCACGGGAGGGGAATACCTCGACGATTCTGTCGACGGTCTTCGCCGCGTTGAGTGTGTGGAGGGTTCCGAAAACGAGATGACCCGTGGATGCCGCCTCGAGAGCCAGGCGGATTGTCTCCAGATCCCGCATCTCGCCGACCATGATGACGTCCGGGTCCTCTCGCAGTGCAGAACGCAGCGCGGCGGCGAAGGACTCTGTGTGATTGCCGACCTCACGGTGGCTCACGAGGGCCTTGATGCCCTTGTGGACGAACTCGATCGGGTCTTCGATGGTGATCAAGTTGTCGGTACGGGTCTTGTTGACCTCGTCGATGATTGCCGCCAGCGTGGTTGATTTCCCCGACCCGGTTGGACCCGTGACAAGCACCAGGCCCTGGCGGAGCTGGGCGAGCCGACCTACTTGCTCGGGAAGGCCGAGTTCGGTGCAGGTCAGGATGTGTGAGGGAATCAGACGAAATACTGCTGCTGATCCGTTCTTCTGCAGGAAGAGGTTGGCGCGGAACCGGGCGACTCCCTCGAGTTCGTATCCGAAATCGGCATCGCCCAGATCTGAGTACGTCTTCCAAAGTGAAGGTGGCGTGATCTCCTGAAGCAACGGCCGGAGCGCGGCATCACCGAGGACGGGGCTCTTGAGCCGAACCAGTTCACCGTCGATGCGCATGATCGGCGGGTTGCCGGTTACGAGGTGAAGGTCGGAAGCGCCGTGCTCCTGCATGGCACGAAACAGTGTGTCGAGTTGAGCCAAGTCTGCCGTCCCTGCTGGTCGTATTTCAGGTGTTGGTAATCGGTGCGGCCGGACGAGTTCTTGAGGGGTTTGAGGATGTGTGCGGCAACACGCGCCGCCCATTGGACCAGACTGGTGGTGTCGAAGGGAAAGAGTGATGGTGGACAAGCCCAGGTCGGCGCGACAAGTCGGCCGCGCCGTCGCGAATGGTGCCAAGCAGGCGATGCTGGCGGGGGGCCGGAGCGTCGACCGCTGGGTGTCGGTGCATGGCCCGGCGTTCAAGCGACTGGCCGTCACCCAGGCGGTGGCCTACGCCGGGGACACGCTGGTCGCCATCGGGTTGGCGGGGACGATCTTCTTCGACGTACCCTCGGCGGAAGCCCGGGGCAAGGTGGCTCTGTATCTGCTCCTCACCCTGGCACCGTTTGTCGTTCTCAGCCCTTTCCTTCCGCGGATATTCGCCCACCTGCCGAACCCTTATCGTGTCGGACTGGTCGGCAGCGGCAGCCTGCGTGCCGTGGTGACGGTGGTTCTGCTGTTGGTAGGACTCGACGGCTTCTGGCTCTTCCCGCTCGCATTCGGGCTCCTTGTTCTGTCCCGTCTGCATGGAATCGCCAGGAGCTCGCTGCTGCCGATCACCGTCCCCGAGTCGGCGGCCCTGGTGGCGGCGAACTCTCGCCTGGCACAGGTGGGTTTGGCTGCGGGAGCAGTTGCCGCCCCGCTCGGGGCGCTGCTGATGCAGACACTCGGATCGGAGGGTTCACTGGTGCTTGCCGTCGGGGCGTATGTTGCGACAGCCTTGCTGGCGCTCGGGATCGAGAGTCCGGCCCAGGTGCAGGGCCTCGAGATGGACCGGGGCCGGCCTTGGTCGCCACCGCGGGTAGTCCGGCTGTCGATGACGGCGACCGCGATGGTGCGACTGTTGCACGGGTTTCTGGTTCTCCTTCTTGCTTTTGCGTTCAAGGAGGTTGATGCAGGTTTGCTCGACTTCGGAGCTCTACTGGCAGCTGCCGGCGCCGGCTTCGGGCTGGCCTCGCTGCTGGCACCTTGGTTGGAGCAACGGTTGCGGGAGGAACCCATGGTGGTTTCGGCGTTGGCTATTCAGGCGGCGGCCGCCTTCATCGCCGCGCAGGTCTTCGGCCTGGCGGCAGGAGCGGCTGTTGCCGCCGGGGCCGGACTGGCCTGGGGAACGGCCAAGTTCGCATTCGACGGGATGCTCCAGCACCACACGAAGACCGATCTGCGCGGACTGGCCTTCACGCGCTCAGAGACCCTCTTTCAGATCGCCTGGGTAATAGGGGCGATCGTGCCTGTGGCTATACCGCTCGGTGTGTCTCTCGGACTGGCTCTAGCCGGCACTTCGGCGCTGGCGGCGCAGGCGGTGATCGTGTCCGGGCTGCTGGTCTCGATCCGGGACAGTCGCTGAGCATTTTCTCAGCAATGCTGATAACCCCCGGGATCAACAGTATTGCTGAGAAACCGAGTGTCTACCTCGGTTTGCTCAGCAGAACGGCCGCCAGCACTCCCGCGCCTAATCCGAACAGATGTCCCTCCCACGAGATTCCGCGCTGAATCGGGAGGATGCCGACGAGGATTGCTCCTCCGTAGAACACGAAGACGCCAACCCCGACTGCCTTCCACAGCAGGTCCTTCTCGATGAACCCAACGACGAGCAGGTATCCGATGTATCCGAAGATGAGGATGCTGACCCCGATGTGGATGTGGGTTCTGGCGAACAGCCAGACCGCCAATCCGCCGACCAGCATGATCACGAGGCTGACGGCCGTCCAGCGGCGGAGGCCTCGCAACATGACCAGCCCGCCGACGACGATGAACGGGATCGTGTTCGAGATGAGATGTCCGAACGTGCCGTGCAGAAACGGCGCCCAGAGGATCCCATCGAAGCCCGAGAGTGTGCGTGGCGTTATCCCCTGAGCCTGCAACGCATCGTCCAGAAACAGGCTGTCGATGATCTCGACCAGCCACATCAGCGCCACGAAGCCGAGAAGGACCTGAATCTCCCTGGTCGGGACCTTCCGTTCAACCGCGTCATCCATCGTGGGTCAACCTAGCGGCAATCCGCCCCCCGGTCGTGGGATGATTCAGGCGACCTTCCACACCCTCCACAAAGCCGTCGGGTCGCTGAGCGGGTCACCGTGGACGAGAAAGAAGTCTGCAGGTCCGCCGATTTCGATCGCTCCCGCACCCGGTTCGCCGAGAAGCTCACCGCCGCGCCAGGTGACCGCCGCCAGGGCCTCCCAGGGTTCGAGGCCTGCCCGTACCATCGCTTCGACTTCCCAGGCGAGCTGATTGGCCCGCAACGAACCCCCACCGAAGTCCGTGCCGGCTGCTATCGGCACCCCGGCTTTCCGGGCGATGCGAAGGCTCTCTTCCCCGTGCTCGAGACGGTCGGCGATGGCGGAACGTGACTCCGCCTCGACGAAGCGGGGGATCGTCGTCGTAGTCGAGAATGACTGCCACGACGACATGACCGCCAGGGTCGAGACCACGAACACCCCATTGGCGGCCATGCTCTTCGCGGTGTCGGCGTCGATCTCGAACCCGTGCTCGACGGCATCGACCCTTGCCTCCGCTCCGATCCGGGTTCCGTGGAGTCGGGTGGCGTGCGCGGTCACCTTGGCGCCCCGGGCATGGACCGCGTTCACAACCGCGGCCACCTCGTCGACCGTCCACGGGGCGGTGTCCTTGTCCGGGCCGTCGAGGTACAGCTTTATCAGGTCGGCGCCTTCGTCGAGCTGGGCCACTGCGGCGGCAACGAGCGCCTCACCATCGTCGGCCTCGACGGTCAGGCCGGGCGGCAAAGCCCCCGACTTCGTCAGCCATGTTCCGGCGGCGCGGATATAGGGCGCCAGGCGGCCGCGGCCCGCCCAGGCATCGCGGATCTGGATGGCCATTGCCCGCTCGCCGCCGGCCGGGTCGGGCCGGCGCGGGGATCCGACGTCCCTCACCCAGCGCACCCCTGCCGCCATCAGCAGCCGGGCGTTGTCTTCTGCCACCTGCTCGAGCTCCGGGCGTGGATCCTGCCCCCGCTCTATCCAGTGGGAACCGCCCGGCAAGCTCAGGTGGCTGTGCGAGTCGACCATCGAGGGAACGATCGTTGTGCCGCCCGCATCGACCACCCGTGCGTCGCCCGGGTCCGGTTCGGAGTCGGACGGACCCATCCAACTGATCACACCGCCGGATACCAGCACGCTCACACCCATTTGCAGATCCGGCGATCTGGCGTCGGTCAGCGCGGCGTCTCGATAGAGGATGCGATCCACTGGGGCTCCAATCTCGGTTCGCTCCAACGTTAGGGATTCCGGGGCCCGTCCGTTGACGACCTCAGATCTGACCTGAGTCCGTCATCCGACCGAGAAGCTCGAGGTACTCCGGGTCGGCATAGCGGTCCGGCCGGAACCAGCGTGCGTAGGCCGGCAGGGGAGCCCCGGTGACGTGCAGGGCGCCGAGCTCTCCGGCCGCGGCGGCGGCCATGACTCCGTAGCCCGAGAGGGCACCGACCACCACCGATCCCTCCGGTCCGGCCGGTCCGATCAGCGGACGATTCTCTTTGGTCTTCGTGTAATACCCGCCGTCGACGTGAGTCTTCGGGAGCCGCTGGAGGTACTTGCCGAAGTCGGGCACCATCGTGGTCAGTCCCCGCATGACGATCTCCGGATAGAGGGGGTCGGCGGGAATCGGGAACGTCGGAGTGCGCACCTCCGGGTGGTACTCCCATAGACCGAGCACGGTCGCAGCCTCGTCCGAACCTTCCGGGCGGCAGTGTGCTCCCGGTCCGAGCCGGTCGGTCAGGTGGGCCAGGTGGGCGTCCGAACTGAGTTCGGAGCGCTCGTCGTCGCTCCAGTCGAGCGTTTGCTCGTCATTCCAGATCAGCATGGGAGCCGAGCGAGGAAGGGCGGAGAATGAGTCGCGGAAGGAGACTTTGCGGTGGACCTCCGAGAACACCGGAAGGTCGACACCGGCCAGCTGGCCCACTTCTCCGATCAGCGGTCCGGCCGCGTTGACGAAATGTCTCGTGGCGATCGAGCCGCCCGATTGCAGTCGTACCGCTTTCACCGTTCCCTCCGACTCCTCTACGCCCACGACCCGGTCGGTGGTCAACTCCACGCCGGCTGCTCTCGCCTGTTCGAGCAGCCAGGCTCCGAGCTGCTGCGCCGAGAACCAGCCGGCCCTCCGCGCGTGCAGTCCGCCGGCTACCGCCGGGGAGAGGTGCGGGTAATGGGTTCGCAGAGCGGTCCCGTCCATGAACAGATCCGCCCCGGCGGGGGCAGACTCATATCCGATGGCCTGTGCCGGCGTGTAGGGAGGGTCGCCGGGTCTCCCCAGGTGAACTCGAAGCTCTCCCCCTCCCAGGGCGGAGATCGCTTCCGATTCCGATCGCATACCCGCCAGCCGATCCGGGTCGGCGGTGACATAGAGGTAGCCGCGACGCGAGAGGTTGAAGATGTTGCCGCTCTCGGCAGCCCACTCTTCGAGCAGGTCTATGGACCTGTTCATCAGGTCGACCATGCCGCTACCCGGCCCCGGCCACCAGTTTCGGTAGCACTCCGTCGATTTGTCGCTGGTCAGGGTCAAGGGGGGAAGCGGATCGCACACCCGGACCTTCTCGACTCCGTTCCGAACCGAGAGGTGATAGGCCGTCGAGATACCGGCGATGCCCGCCCCGGCGATCACAACGTCCGCCCTCTCGGTGCGGTTCGATCTTGCCTGCATGACGCCACACTATTCACAGAAGCGCCGCGACCATCTCTGCCGTGGGGTTTCAAGGCGAGCTGCCCGACCCTGCGCGGCAGCCGGTGGGTCCGTGCCCGCCGGTGGACTACTCCGACCGCGGTCGGGATCATCACGATGTCTGTCAGGAAGTGAGAGGGGCCGGCCCGAACCGGACCGGACATAGGGTTGGGTCGTTCCCCATCGGCTCAGCCGGGGCTTGATACCGGTCCCGTGGCGGCGGGGTAGGGTGAATGAAGTGCATTTCAGCGAGTATTCCGTTGCCATTCGACCGGATCTCCTTGCAGGCCTCCGCAGCCTCTGGTCGAACCTGGCCGCCCCCGGGACCTGGTGGTCGGGAGCGCAGCGGGTGGCAATCGCCGCAGCCGCCAGAGGCGGATCGGCTGAGGGCATTCCGGCCGCCGCAGCCGGTGCAGCCCGGACTATCTACTCCGACATCACATCTACTTCGCGCCGGTGGGTCGAGGATGTGCTGGCCGCCGGATTGACGATGCCGGCTTTCGTGGAGGTGATCGGAGTAGTCAGCCGTCTGGCCGCGGTCGACGAGTTCAGCAGGGCGCTCGGTCGGCCGCTGGAGCCGCTGCCGGATTCGCTGCCCGGCGCACCTTCCGGGGTTGAGCCACCTCCAAGTCGTCCCGGGAGATCCTGGGTGCCGATGATCGGAGGCATGTCGATCACGGGCGCGTTGAGTCTCGTCCCGGCCGAGGCCCGGGCTCAGGAGGAGATTCACGGGCCGCTCTACATGACCTACGCCCAGATGGCCGATCAGGGGTTCGAGCGTGAACTCACCCGTCCGCAGATGGAGTTGGTGGCCGGTCGGGTATCCGCAATCAATGAGTGCTTCTACTGAGTGCTCTCACACGTGATGATGCTCCGGGAGAGCAGCGAGGCATTTGGATACGAGGTAGATCTCCGGGCTGTGACGGACCCTGCCGTCGATTCAGGCATTCCGCATGGGTCGCTGCTGATCGCTTTCAGCGATGCCGTGTTGAACCGGGCCGGCGCCGAACCCCTCCGGGCGGAACTGATCGAGGCGGTCGGTGAAGACGGATTGGTGGCCACGGCCGGAGTGATTGCCAACTTCTCCATGATGAACCGGATCGCCGATGCCACCGGGATGCCGGTCGGCAAGAGGTTCCTGGCCGCGACCGAGGATGTGCGGGAGTTGCTGGGACTCGACCGCTTCATCCATGAGTCGTAGCAACCGGCCCCAGCAAAGCGCCTACTGCTTCCGTCTCCAGACCTCACGCTTGAAGTCCGGACCCAGCAGAGAGGCGTAGCCGACCTCGGTCTCGACGAACACGAGGTTCGGGTTGTCCGGCGACCGGAAGAACAACGCCGGGTCGTAGGCCATGTCCAGTTCTGCCCACAGGCGATGGCGGGCTTCCACTGTGTCGTGGACGACGGCCGTTCCCCGGGCGAACAATTCGCCGGGCCCTCCGTCGCCGACGGGCCAGTGGAAGGCGACGTTGGGGTTCTGGCGGATGTTCCGTGCCTTGCGGCTCGTCCCGTGGGTTGCGAACCATGTGGTCCCCTCCGTGAACCCGAGCGAGACCGGGGCCACGTGCGGCCGCCCATCGGCCCCGGCCGTCGCCAGGTATGTGATCCAGTTGATTGCGCGGGCCGCCTGAACGAACTCGTCCCAGGTCATGTGCCCCATCTTATGAACCTCACGGAGCCGATTCGCGGTGCGGATCGCCCGCGGCGGGCAGAATGGGCCTGTGCCACTCCCTTTGCATCGTCTAGTTGAAGCCTCGTCCAGTGTCGCGGCCACTCGCAAACGGACCGAGAAGGTCGCGGTTCTCGCCGGCCTCTTCGTCGGGATGGGTGAAGGGGAGGTTCCGATCGTGGTGGCGATGCTGTCGGGCGAACCCAGACAGGGGAAGATCGGGATCGGTTATCGGGTCATCTCGACGATCGGTGTGCGCCCGGCTCCGGCCGCGACCGTCACGATCGTTGAAGTCGATGCGGCCCTCACCCAGATCGCCGGCACCTCGGGTCCGGGTTCGCAGGCTGCCAGGCGAGATCTCCTCGCCGGGCTCTTCGGCAGATGCACACGGGACGAACAGGACTTCCTGAGACGCCTGCTCATCGGCGACGTCCGCCAGGGTGCGCTCGAGGGAATCATGACCGACGCAGTGGCGAAAGCGGCAGGACTGCCGGTGGCCGAGCTTCGGCGGGCGGCGATGATGCAGCCCGATCTCGGCCGCGTGGCGGTGGTGGCGCTCACCCGGGGGGTCGAGGGCCTGGCGGAGATCAAGCTCCGGGTACTTCGCCCGGTTCAACCGATGCTCGCCAAGACGGCACCTTCTGCGGCGGAGGCCATCGAAGCGGAGGGTCTCTCATCTGTTGAATGGAAACTCGACGGGGTCCGTATTCAGGTCCATCGCTCCGCCGGAGAGGTCCGGGTTTTCACCAGAAACCTCAACGACGTCACCGACCGGCTGACCGACGTTGTCGATCTGGTCCTCGGATTCACAGGGGACCGATTCGTGCTCGATGGTGAGGTCATGTCGCTTACCACCGACGGCAAGCCCCGACCGTTCACCGAAACGATGAGTCGTTTCGGAACCGAGGATCGTCGCGAAGACACCGCACCCGTCATTCCGTTCTTCTTCGATCTCCTGTGCGAGGGCGATGTGGACCTGACGGAACGGCCGCTTTCCGAACGGCAAGCAGTGCTGGACACGGTCGTGCCCCCGGCATACCGCGTGCCGAGGGTCCTGACGGACGACCCGGTTGAGGCGCAGAACATCCTCGATGAGTCCCGCAGTCGCGGCCATGAGGGAATCATGGTCAAGCGCCTCGATTCACCCTACGAGGCAGGCCGGCGGGGCGCTACGTGGCTGAAGGTCAAACCCGCCCACACCCTCGATCTCGTCGTGCTGGCCGTCGAGTGGGGGAGCGGCCGGCGATCCGGATGGCTTTCGAACATCCACCTGGGGGCGCGCGATGCCTCTTCCGGTGATTACGTCATGCTCGGGAAGACCTTCAAGGGGATGACCGACGACATGCTCGCCTGGCAGACGGAGCGGTTCCTCGAGCTGGAGACACATCGTGAGGGGCATGTCGTCTTCGTGCGGCCCGAGCAGGTGGTTGAAGTCGCCTTCGACGGTATCCAGGCGAGTTCCCGCTATCCCGGCGGTATGGCACTTCGGTTTGCCCGGGTGAAGGGATATCGGCCCGACAAGCAGGCGCGAGAGGCAGACACGGTCGAAACGGTCCGGGCGATCTTCGGCGGTTGAGCCGGTGAGGTTCGCCCGCTGATCGTGCCGGCCTCGTGTGAGTCTGCCAGTCTTGGATGGCGAAGATGGGAACGAGATGAGTGACAAGAGCTATCCCTATACCGGTCACGGCGACTTCATCGACTACGTCCATGAGCGCCGATCCGAGGCCGACGCGCTCGAGGCCGCAGAGTCCTTCTATGAACTCATGAACCGCCGGCGCTCGGTCCGGACCTTCAGCGGCGACCCGGTACCCCGGCGGCTCATCGAACTGGCGGTCCGCACGGCGGGCACCGCTCCTTCCGGTGCACACCAGCAGCCGTGGTCCTTCGTTCTAGTTGGTGACCCGGAGGTCAAGAAGCGGATTCGACTGGCCGCAGAAGAAGAAGAGCGGACGAACTACCTGGACGGCCGGATGCCGGGGGACTGGCAGGATGAGATCGCCCGCCTGGGCACCTCCTGGCAGAAGCCTTATCTCGAGACCGCTCCTTGGCTCGTGGTCTTGTTCGAGCAGCGCTACGGAGTCGATCCGGACGGCTCTCGGAGGAAGCACTACTACGTGAAGGAGTCGGTCGGCATCGCGGCAGGTGTCTTCATCGCCGCTCTCCACAACATGGGCCTTGCCACTCTCACCCACACGCCGAGTCCCATGGCGTTCCTGTCGAGGTTGCTTCACCGGCCGGCCAATGAGCGGCCGTTTGTGCTGTTCCCCATCGGGTATCCGGCCGAAGGGTCGGTGGTCCCCGACCTTCAACGCAAGCCACTCGAGGACGTCCTGTTCGAGGTCGGCGATTGACCGGGCCGCGTGTGATCGAGGTAGACGATCCCGCCGATGAGCGGCTGGCCGCCTACGTTGGCGTCCGTGATCGGATTCGGCGGGCCGAGACGGCCGGCTCGTTCCTGTGTGAGGGGATCCTGCTCGTCGAGCGGCTGCTCGATTCGGATCTGGAGGTGCGCTCGCTTCTCGTTGCACCCGGCAAGCTGGATCGGCTGCGGCCCCGCCTCGAGGGGCGCGCCATCGATGTTCTGGTTGCTCCCCAGGAAGTGATGAATGAAACGGTCGGTTTCAACATCCACCGCGGTGTCATTGCCTCGGCGCGTCGCAGGCCGTCTCCGGCTGCGGCGGACCTGTTGGTACGTGTGTCGTCCGTTGCGGTTCTCGAGGGCATCACCGACCACGAGAATCTGGGAGCGGTGTTTCGCAGCGCGCTGGCATTGGGGATCGGTGGGATCCTGCTCGACACGACGTCGGGCGACCCGTATTACCGGAGAGCCGTGCGCGTATCCATGGGAGCCGTGTTCTCGATGCCGTTTTCCAGGCTCGGTGCAGCGGACGACCTGATCGATGTCTTGGATGGGGCCGGTTACGCCTCGATCGCGTTGACGCCCGACCCTGCGGCGATACCGATCGATAAGTGCCGCCCGCCGGAAGGGCGGCGGGTGGCAGTCTTGCTCGGTGCCGAGGGCGACGGGCTCAGGCCGGCAACCATGGAGGGAGCAACCTACCGCGTGCGAATCCCCATCCGTCGAGGCGTCGACTCATTGAACGTCGGACATGCGGCGGCGATAGCGTTTCAGCGGTTCGGGTCGGTGTAGCCGGCTCAGCGGTTCGAAGGGGGCCACACCGGATTCGAGCAGTCCTCGAACGAGTCGGCGAGATCGTTGGAGTTCCCGCCGCCGAACGTGACGACCGGGGTGACCGATGACCGGTCCTCGGCCACACAGAACCAGGTTCCCGTTTCGCTGAAGGTGACCAGCAGCACCCTGTCCGGCTCTGCAATGAACCCGACCACCCCGGGAGTGTCGACCCGTGGTCCTTCGACATAAGAGACGCTCGGTTCGCGCAATTCGAACTGGCCGGTGGTCAGGCCGGCGAACGTTTCGTCACTCGTGTGGAACAGCTGAGCTGCGATGAGAACGTCGTTGAGCCTGGTCTTTGCCCGGTCGTCGGCGAGGATGTTGCCGGGAATGATCAGGCCTTCGTCGGGCGGCACGATCGCATAGTTGCCGCCCAGTTCGTTGATCCGGACGGCGGCGGTCACCGTGACGAAGCCGACTCCGTCGTCGGCCGTGGCTTCCAGCTCGAAGGCGAGTACCAGCCCGGTCTCGTCGATCCACACGTCGGTGGTTCCTTCGAAACCGGCCGTTACGCCCAGTCCGGCAGCCAGTTCAACCGCGACGAGGGGGGTTGGGAAGACGGGCGGTCCGGAGAAATGTGAGGTTGTCCGGCCGGCGACGGTTTCATCGCCCACGTAGTCGAACTCATCTGCTCGAGAAGCCAGAGCCTCGTGAATCGCCCCCAGCCAGAGGACATCGTCCACGGTCTGCTCGAGGGGAACGTAGGGACCCATGCCGGTGCGGGACAGGACCGTACCGTCCTCCAGGAAGTAGATCTCGCCGGTTGTGACCTCGCCGAGCGAGGTGATCTCTCCGTTGATCCGGGTGCGCCGTGGATCGGCGGTGTGAGCCGCGTTGGAGATGGACCCGACGTCGCCGACGGTCTCACCGGCGGCGAACGAGTAGGTGTAGGCCGTCGTACTCGAGAAGGAGTCCACCGATGCAATCTCGAAGACGTCGGGGTCTGCGGCGACGATCAGCTTCTCCGACTCGCCGCAGGCGGAGAGGAGGAGGGTCAATGCGATTAGAGACAAGAAGTAGCGCAAGTAATGCTCTGGGATGGGGGGATTTCCGGAGTGTAGGCGTCAGCCGGGTTCTTGCGGAAGTTGAAGAAGCTGGACCGTGTTGCCGTCCGGATCGGACAGCGTCGCTATCCATCCGCCCCACGACTCGAGTTCGGGGGTTCGGATGAGCTCGACGCCCAGGTCGTGCAGTTTCCGGGAGGTCGAGAAGATGTCCTGAACTGCCAGGTTGACCATGACGCGAAGGGGATCGATCGCACGACCCCGGACCTCGCTGTGGACCCCGATCGTCAGGCGGAAGCCGGCGTCGGCGAAGGCGATGTGGTCCGGTCGTCTGGTGATCGGTTCCAGGCCGAGGGTGCCGGCATAGAACTCCGCCAGCGTGTCGAAGCGGCTTGCTTCGGTCCAGATGATGACTCCGGCCGGGACGGGCGGCAGGTCAGGCATCGGTGGGGTCCGGGCCGGAGGCGCCGGGCTCATCGAGATCGACGCCGAGCGATTCGGCCAGCACCCGTATCTGCCGCTCGAGGGTCGCGATCCGGTCGATTATCGGGTCGGTCTGTTCGGACGGCTCGTGCTGGGGAGATTCGGCGTCTGAAGGGCCGGTGATCAGTGTGCGGAATCGATTCTCCTTCTGGCCGGGTTCTCTGGGCAGCCGTTCGACCAGGGGTTCGACTCTTCCCATCAGGTCGTCGAGTAGGACTTCGATTGTCTCGAGGGGCTGCTCGACCGGGAAATACCGCTCGGTGCGCGATCTGAGTTCTCCGGGTGTCTGCGGCCCGCGCAGGAGAAGCACCGCCAGGATCGCAACCTGATCAGAGTCGACCTGCAAGGCGTCCTCTGCTTTGTGCAGATACTTGAGCGTCCGGCCGCCGCTGGCCCTCGTCAGGCCGACGATCCCTTTGTCGTCGAGCGATCGGATCGTTCGCTCGACCGTGAGCTCGTCGTAGTCGACGACCGGGTTGCGGTTCGTCTTCTGGTTGCAGGCGGCCACCAGGGCGTTGACGGTCATCGGGTAGTACTCGGGCGTCGTTCGTCCCTTCTCGATGAGACAACCCAGCACCCGGGCTTCTTCGGCAGTGAGCAGCTCCATGGGTACGAAGAGTAGGCGTCCGCGAGTCCCCTCGTTTTCTCAGCAATACTGTTGCTCCCTGAGATCAATAGCATTGCCGAGAAACGCCCGCCCCACTCCTGGAGGTCAAACAGTGTCGCAGGTCCGCATAGCCGTACAGATTCACCCTCAGCACGGAACCTACGAAGCGATCCGCTCAGCGCTTTCTCAGGCGGAGGAAATGGGCGTCGACGTCGCATACAACTGGGACCACTTCTATCCGCTCTACGGTGAACCGGACGGCGCGCATTTCGAGGCCTGGACCATGCTTGCTGCATGGGCCGAGCAGACGGAGCGCATTCAGATCGGACCCCTCGTCACCTGTAACTCCTATCGCAACCCGGAGCTTCTGGCCGACATGGCGCGCACCGTCGACCATGTCTCCGGGGGCCGGCTGATCTTCGGCATCGGGTCGGGTTGGTTCGAGCGCGACTATGTGGAATACGGCTACGAGTTCGGAACCGCCCCGTCCCGGCTGCGCGATCTCGGTAAGGCGCTTCCCCGAATCGAGGAGCGGTGGTCGAAGCTCAACCCGGCGCCGACTCGCAAGATACCTGTCTTGATCGGCGGTGGCGGTGAGAAGGTCACGCTTCGGCTGACCGCCCGGCATGCCGATGTGTGGCATTTCTTCCCGAAGAATCCGGAAGCCATGGCTCACAAGATGGCGATTCTCGACAAGTGGTGTGAGGTCGAGGGGCGTGACCCCGAGGCCGTCGAGCGCAGCGCGGGCGTGCACCCACACCTTCTAGTTGAGGATCTCGCCAAGGCCGACGCCTATGCCGATATGGGTGTTCAGGAGATAACGCTCGGGGTTGGTGGGCCCGACTTCGACCTGAGTGGGGTTCAGAAGTGGCTCGAATGGCGGGATCGGACGAACGAACGTCTGGCCGGCTAGGAACGTTCGTTTTCTCAGCAATACTGTTGCTCCCTGAGATCAACAGCATTGCCGAGAAACCACGGGACCGGCTGACGGCGGGTAAGTTACCGACCTAAGCGACCAGGAGGAAGGGTGCCAACCCCACATATCGCGGCCCAACCGGGCGACTTCGCCGAGGCGATTCTGCTCCCCGGCGACCCGCTGAGAGCCGAGTACATCGCGGAAACGTTTCTGTCGGACGCCAAGAAGGTGAACGCAGTCCGAAACATGCTCGGGTTCACCGGCACCTACAAAGACATGCCCGTATCCGTCATGGGAACCGGTATGGGCATTCCGTCCTCCTCTATCTACGTCTCCGAACTCATCGACCAGTACGGTGTTCGACGCCTCGTCCGCGTCGGATCCTGCGGTGGCATCAGCTCGGACGTCAATGTGCGGGACGTCATCGTCGCCACGGGAGCTTCGACCGATTCTGTCGTCAATCGGGCCCGCTACGGTGGCTGGGACTATTCCGCCATCGCCGACTTCAATCTCGCGCGCACCGCGGTTCTGGCTGCCGAGCAGGCAGGTGTCGCCGTCCTGGTTGGCAATATCCACTCAGCCGACCTCTTCTACAACCCCAACCCCGCCGCGTTCGACATCATGGATCGGATGGGTGTGCTTGCCGTCGAGATGGAAGCTGCCGGCATCTACGCTGCGGCCGCCGAACGGCGAGCCAGGGCCCTCACCATCCTGACCGTGTCCGACCATGTCCGGACCGGGGAATCCACCAGCTCCGATGAACGCGAGCGGGGGTTCGACGCGATGGCGAAGATAGCGTTGGAAGGCCTCCTCCTCGACAGCCGGGAAGCCTCCTGATCGCGAACCACTACCTGCATCCGGTGGGCTGATCATGAGTTCCGACGGCCTCCCGGCGACCAATGAGTCCGTTGGTCCTCTGGGCGTGATCCTGGCTGGCGGCGCGTCGACCCGGATGGGTTCCGACAAAGCCCTGGTCGAGGTGGATGGGGAGCCGATGATCGAACGGGTCGCCCGTACCCTCAACCTCGTCTGCGAGGACCTCCTGGTGGTCGGACGTCACGGCGTCCTCGCCGGTGTGCCGTGTGTTCCCGACGATCACCCCGGTCGACTGGGGCCCGCGGCCGGGGTGGCGACCGCCTTGCGGGCGGCCGCCGGGCGTTCGGTGCTCGTCGTCGCCGTTGACCAACCGTTCGTCCGGGTCGAAACGCTTCGATTCCTGGCTGCAATGGAGCAGACGACCGTCCCGCGAGATGAAGTCCTGCAGATCACCTGTGCGCTCTTCACGTCTGAGGTCTTCGGCGTGATTACGGCTGCGGTCGACGACCGAGTGCCGCTGTGGAAGGTAGTCCGCGACAAAGCCCGGATAGTCGACGAGTCCGAGTGGCGATCCTGGGGCGAAGACGGTCGCTCTTGGTTCAGCGTCGACACGCCGGCGAGTCTCGTCGAAGGCTTGAAGCTGTTCGGATAGCACAGAGATGTCCCGGAGGCATCGCCGCCGTCCGGACCGCCCCGGTCACAGGCTCCCGACCGAGGCCCGGCCCGGGCGGTGAAACGTGCGGATGATTCCGCGATTATTCCCTTTCGTCTCCCACGACAAATCGATGCTGCATGCTGTAGAATAGCGTTGACTACCCGAAGGAGTTGTCAGTGGCTGAGGACTATCCGCCGATTCTGGACGCTGCGCAAGTGGCTGAATTGCTCGGAATGAACGTGCAAATGGTGCGGATGTATGCCCGCGAAGGCCGCATTCCTGCCTACCGCCTTCCGGGTGGTCGGGCATTCAAGTTCTTCCGTGATGAGGTCTTCGAGTTCCTCAAAGCACATCCGGCGACCGATGTTCGGGAGGAGGACGAAGTCAGCGTTGAAGAGTGAAGGCGATTGCAGAGAGGGGGATGAACCACTGCGTCCGGTCTCGATCCTCCAGAACGAGATGGTCGGTACCGACGACCTTGATCCTTCCAGGAAGCTGTTCCGGTGTGGCTGATGAAACGATCTCGACAAACTCCCCGGAAATTTCCAGTTCGAGCATTCGAGATCGATACGATTGAGAGGCGTTGGCACGACCCCGCCCGCCTTCTTGAGCACGGCGCAGTACTCGTAGAGCGACTGGACCGGCGAGGTTGATACTGACGAGAGAGTGGGGAGTTTCGAGAATGGCCAGATCGCCTGCGGCGTGTGTGATCACTCCACTGAAAGACGAACCGGCTCCGTTTACGCCGACTTCATCGCCCCGGTTCATGAGTTCGAGGGCAATATCGGTGAGAGTCCTTCGGCGCAAGGTCATCTTGGCAGCGTCTTCTTCGACCGCTTCTGCCTCCAGCCGGAACTCGCCTCCAACTTGTCGGCGCAGCTCGGAACCGAGCTCGTCGAAATCGGGGTCGGACCAATCCATCTCTATCCACCGTTGCTGTTGGTATTCCGATGTGAGGGTACCGAGATGAAGGCCGAAGGGTCGACTCGCCGGACCTCACTCCTTGGCCGTCTCTCCGCGGGACATTTCATCATGTTGCTCGCGGGTCTGCTGGCAGTATTGGCGAACTTCGCGGTGCTGCGTGCACGCGATGAGAGTTTCCTCGTTGCGGTCGCCGATAGGGATCTCGGTCGTGGGACGGTTGCGACGGCCGACGCGTTTCGCGTGGTTGAAGTGCAGGTCGATTCTGATCTGTTGGTCACCCTCGTCGAGGCTGAGAACCTGGCCGAGCTGGGGGGCCGGATCGCCGCGCGCTCCATTGCGGACGGTGAGCTGATCCTCGCCTCAGACTTCGTAGCGGCGGCTGCACCGTCGGAGAGGCGGGCGATGAGTATTCCGGTTGCGAGGGTGCATGCCGCCGGGGGAATGATCACGGATGCCGACGTTGTCGACGTTGTCGCGGTCGTGGACGGCATTGCTGAGTACATTGTGGTGGCTGCTCCTGTGCTTGATGTTGCCGCGCCTTCAACAACCGGCATAGGGTCGAGCGGTGAGTTCTACGTCACGGTCGCCGTCGACGCCACGACCGCCCTTCGCATCGCCGGCGCAATGGACCGAGGTTCGATCGAGATCGTTCGGTCGACAGGAGCGAGCAGGCCGATCGAAATGATCTTCCCGCCACCGTCGAACGACCTGGGCGATGAGACTTCAACCAGCGAGCCCGATGCTGGAACCTGAGCTCGGGATCGCCGTATCCCCCCGGGAATGGGGCGAGCGACTTCACCGGTTCGTCGCGGATCACGGTGGTGCCCGGGTTAGGACTCGCGTTATGCGGCCCGAGGACGTTCTTTCCGAGCGATTCGACGTTCTTATCATCGACGATCTCACTTCTTACCTGACTCGCAGGCTCGTCCAGCACGCGCAGGCCACCGGGAAGTCGGTGCTGGGCGTGTACGACGGTATCGAGTTCAGGGAGGGTGAAGAGCGTTTGCGTTCGCTGGGGGTCGATGCGGTGGTGGACGCGCATGCCTCTCCGGAAGAGTTCCTGAGGGTGATCGGCCGGATCTACTCGAGTTCCAGACCAACTGGTCGTGACCCTGCTGCCTCGCCGGAGGTGTCGGATGTGCCGGTCGAGCCCGTGAAATCTGCCGGACGCATAACTGTGATGGGTGGACCTGCTGGTGGCGTCGGACGCACTGAGATCGCCGTTGCCCTGGCCGGTGCTTTGAGATATCGGGGCGAAGCGGTGGCCCTCGTGGATGGAGACAATCTCGCTCCATCGATCGCGCAGCGATTGGGGTTGGGGCTCCACCCGAATCTGAGGACGGCGGTGGACGCGTTGCATCACCGACGCGACGGCCTTCTCGGATCGTTGGTGTCTCCGCGCCATTTCAGGGTTGACGTCCTCGCCGGCCTGGCCAACCCGCGCGATTGGATCGAGCTCCGCTCCGGTGATGTAGTCGAGGTCGTGAAGGAGCTGGCCGATGACCGAGACAGGGTGATCGTGGACATCGGCTCACGCATTGAGGATGCGTCGCCTCACGGAGGACTCGATCGCAACGGCCTTGCCAGATCGATCCTGGCAGCGGCCGATGAGGTCGTCGCGGTCGGATTGCCGTCCCCGGTGGGCGTCGCTCGCCTGATCGAATGGCTGGCAGATGCCGGCTCGCTCCTGGACCAGACCCCGGTGCACTCCGTATTCAACCGGGTCACCAAGTCGAGTTTCTTGCAGCGGGAGGTGACCAGGGAGTTCACGCGAAGTTTCCGACCGGAGACGCTGTCGTTCATTCCCGACGACCGCCGGGTGTTTGAGGCTTCCTGGGCAGGAGAGCCCGTGCCTGTTGGGTCCTTTTCGAAGGCGGTTGCTTCGCTGGCCTCCCACCTCGGCGGGAAGGTGCAGACCCCATGACGACGAATGCATACGACTTGATTCGGAAGACGGCCGTTGACGTCATCGAGAGCCGGAAGATCGATCCTCAGCGAGATCGAGTTGCCGTCGAACTTGTCGTTGCCTCCGTCGTCGACGACTACCAGCGCAAAGCTCATCTTGGGGATCAGCGAGCGCTGCATGATCCGGGGGAGATGGTCGGTCGGGTCATCAGGTCGATCGTGGATTTCGGTCCCCTGACGGATGTGCTGGCCCGGCCCGACGTCGAGGAGATATTCATCGAGGGCGCGCGAGTCACCTATATCGACGGGTCGGGACAGCTGAGAGCGATTGCGGTTCCGACTACCGACGCCGAAAACCGGCAAGTTATAAACCGACTGCTGGCCGACACCGACCGCCATCTCGACACGGCCAGCCCAATCGTCCAGGCCCGCGTGCTGGCGGACTCGGCGAGGATGACCGCCGTCATTCCGCCGATCTCCGATCAGTTGTCCGCGACGATCCGTCGCTATGCGCTGCGGAATGAGTCCCTACCGTCACTGGTGGAGTTGGGGGCGATTACTTCAGCCGCCGCCGGGTTTCTGTGGGCGATCATGCAGACTGGTTTGTCGGTTCTGATCTCCGGCCCACCAGGCGCTGGGAAGACCTCACTGTTGAGCGCCATGATGACGGCCGCACCCCCGACACACTGTCTCCGCTGTTGTGAGGAAGTGCGCGAGTTGCACGTGCCCATCGTCCATGGCTCGTATTACGAGGCGCGGCCGCCGTCGCTGGACGGAGGAGGCGAGATCTCACTTCGTGATCTCGTGAAGATCGTGCTGGCTATGCGTCCCGATCGGATAGTCGTGGGCGAGGTGAGAGGAGCGGAAGCTTTCGAGTTGACCAGGGCGGTCAATGCCGGCTGTGGCTTCGCATGTACGGTCCACGCCAACTCCGCACCCGATGCTCTCAACGCGATCGTGAATGCCGCCTTGATGGCCGGTGAGAACGTGACCGAACCGATCGTGCGAAGGGTGTTCTCCTCGTCTATCGACTTCGTCGTTCACCTCGACCGCGATTCTCTACCGCAGGCCGGTAATGATCGACTCAGGCGGCAGGTGATGGAGATCATGGCTGTCATCCCGGCGATGAGGGATGACTTCTCGGTAGAGCCCATATTCGTTCGTGAATCTATAGGTCGACCTCTCGAGTGGACTGGGGTGTTTCCGTCCGAGCAGACGACGGCAATCATCAATAGGTCGCTTCCGCACGGCATCGACCTCAAGGCGATTCTCGAAGGTCGAGCGAACCCGTCGTGACCCTGCTTGCTTCCCTACTTTCCGGGCTTTTCGTCTTTCTGGTGGCAGGGGTGATCACCGGGAAGGGACCTCGATTCGACATACACAGGAACCGTCGTCCGGCAGTTTCGGATCAACAGACGTGGCTGATTCAGGCCGGAATCGACTTGACCCCAAGGCAGTTCTGGGTGACGTCGCTGGGCGCGGGCGTCATCGCCTTCTTCGTGTTTCTGCCGATAACCGGCGTGCCACTCGTTGCGTTGATGCCGGCAATCGTCGTTGCGATTCTTCCACGCGCATACTTCTCGCGGCGAAGAGCTCAGAGACTGGCAGAGGTACAACAAGCATG
Source organism: Acidimicrobiia bacterium (assembly GCA_035471805.1). Lineage (NCBI taxonomy): Bacteria > Bacillati > Actinomycetota > Acidimicrobiia > Acidimicrobiia bacterium. The sequence goes on from DATIPS010000055.1 coordinate 54,823, forward strand.
GCCGGACGGGATCCGAGATCTGATTGCGTCCATTGCCTCGGGCATGTCGCTTCCCAAGGCCGTGGAGACCCTATCGCAGCGTGGGCCTGTGCCACTCCGAGAAGCTTTTGCCTCATACCCGTTACTGGCCAGAAACCTGGGGGTGGTCCCGGCCCTGGAAGTGATCAAGGAGGAGTTGGCCGATCCGACATCTGATCGTGTGATCGAGGTGCTGGTCCTTGCATACGAACGTGGGGGAGCGATCGTTTCACGCATCTTGCAGGATCTGGCCGAAGCGACCACCCGCGATCTCTGGGCCCTTGAGGAGATGAGAACCGAGGCGCTCGAGCAGAAGATCAACGCCAGGGCCGTATTTGCCCTTCCCTGGTTTGTGCTGGTCGCGCTGACTGCTCGAGCCGGAATGTTCCGGGACTTCTACCGGTCTCCCGGTGGGGCAGTCGTGATCTTGATAGGGGCATCCATGAGCCTGGTCGGAATCTTGATCGTGAGAAGACTGAGCCGGGACCAGGAGGAGCCGCGCGTCATGGGAGGTTCCTCTCTGAGCCTCGGTCGTGAGGCCCCATCATGAGATCGGGCGGAATCGACCTGTTGGTCTCCATCTTTTCGGGGGTTTCCGCTGCGGCTCTTGCTGCGCTGCTGGTCCCTCCGGCCCGGCGCCTGGCACCGCGAGTGCGGCCGTATACGGTGATCAGTAGGACGAACCTCGGTCGAAGCCCGGACGTTCTGAGCGTGGCGGTTCCAGGGCCGATCATGGGGGCGGGTGTCGTGGCTCGGCTATTCGGCCCCATGGTCGTGGCGCTCGCCGGCCGGTTCGGCAAGCTCGTCGAGGCCACGGGCGACGAGGGGATGGCGCTCAAATTGCGACAGGCCGGACTGTTCAACGACCTGCCGGAGGATGTCCGCCTTCAGGAATATCGCATCCGGCAGCTGGGCACCACTGTCGCGGCCTCAGCACTGGGAGGGATCGTCGGATCGGTCGTTGGAGAGGGCGCTTCGCTGGCGGTTCTTCTTGGGGTTCTCGGTTTTGTCGTCGGTGCGACCCGCTCGCGCGCCGCGGTCGACCGTGCAATTGAGGAACGACGCGATCGGATGAGAATCGAGATCTACACGATCAATCAGCTTCTTGCCATGCGAATCCGGGTCGGGGGCGGAGTAGTGCAGGCTGTTCACCAACTGGCGCTTCGTGGCACCGGCGCCGTGGTCGATGAGCTGGGGGAGGCGCTGAGGCTTCATCGCAGCGGAATGCCGGCTGCTGAGGCGTTCAATCGGATCGCAACAACGACGCCGGAGGCGCACTCGGCCAGAACTTACGCTCTCCTGGCCGCCGCCGATGAGCGGGGGGCCGATCTCGGGGAAGCGTTGCTTGCCCTCAGTGAAGACGTCCGGGAAGGGAGGCGAGAGGCAATGAAGCGGCAGGCGACAAAGCGTCGCGCTGCGATGTTGATTCCGACAATCGTGATTCTGGCGCCCGTGATGCTGTTGTTCGTTGCCGCTCCCCTTCCTTCCATGATCTTTGGGAATCTGTGATGAATATGCTTTCGAGGAAGGGAAAGGAGCGGGAGTGATCCGACGATTGTTGGTTCTATTGCAGGACGTGCCGTCTCGAGTGGGCGTACTCCGCCGCGAGGAAGGGCTCAGCACTGCCGAGTTGCTGGGGAACGCTGCGCTGGCAATTGCCGCCCTGGTCGTTATCTGGGGCCTACTCCAGGCGCTCGGCGTGGACGTTATCGACTGGATTCGAACCAAGATCCTCGACGGCTGAGAGTTTTAGGCGTGGACGGTGCCTCTGAGCACGGCATGTCGACCCCGCAGTATGTGCTGGCGGCGGGTCTTGCCCTTCTGCTGTTCGTTGCGTTCGCCAACTTGATCGTGTTCCAATACGGTCGGGGCGTGGTGCGCGCGGCTCTCGATGAGGGCGTTCGGGCCGCTGCGCCATTGGGCGGCGTCCCTGCGGACTGCCAGGCCACGGTCGATTCGTTCATCTTCGATTTGCTGGGCGACGAGATGGGTCGTGGTGTCACGGTCGAGTGCGGTCTGGAAGGAAACCTGGTTGTGGCAAACGCCGCGGTCAGATTCGACGGCTGGGTCATTCCCGATTGGGAGTTCGTCATGTCTGCTGCCGCCGTGAAAGAGGGTCTGCCGTGAGGATCCGGATCGACGACCGGGGCGCCTCCCCGATCGAGTTCGCTCTTGCGGTCGGTTTCTTGCTGATACCGACGGCCGTGCTCGTGATGTCCATCGCGCCCTGGGTCGAGAGGCAATCCTTGGCCCGTGTAGCCGCAGGTGAGGCCGCCCGTGTGTTGGTCTTGTCGCAAGGGTCGACTCCGGACGAGGGGGCTGCATACGGGGTGGTGTTGCAGATCGCCTCCAACCATGGAGTCGATCAGGGTGACGTGTCCGTGTTCTTCTGTGCACCGGAGTCGGCGTCTGATGTGATCAAGGCGGCCTCCCATTGTCCAACCCTCGAACGCGGGGCCATCGTTGATGTCGAAGTCCGGGTTCGCGTTCCGGCGGCGACCGTTCTCGGGATAGGGACTTTCGGCGAAGCGACGGTGTCGTCCCGGGTCTCCGAGCAGGTGGAACTCTTCAGGAGTTTCGCGCCGTGAATGAGCGTGGATCGATTACGTTCTGGATACTGGGGCTGTCGATCGCCTTGTTGTTCCTTGGTGGCATCAGCGTCGATCTCTGGCGAGTGATGTCGGATAGACGGGAACTGGCGGTGGTGGCGGATTCCGCGGCCGCAGCGGCTGCGTCTGCGATTGATGTCGATCATTGGCGCAACGCAGGTGAGGTCCGCCTGCTCTACGACCAGGCTGCCGATTTGGCGGAGAGCGTCGTGGCCCAACACGTTGTAGCCGGCGAGTTGGCGGCTCCGATCGGCGTAGCAGTCGCTGGTGACACAGTGCAGGTGACGATGACGCGTGAAGTGGAGCTGACACTTCTCCGGATTCTCTCGGCAGGCGACGATCCGTTGGTGGTGCGGGTTGTTTCAACCGCGCGAGCCACACCATCTTCGTAGGGCCATGATGGGCGGCGCTGGGGCATGGCGGATTGCATCTGCCTTCGGTCTGATCGTCTTCCTGGCCGGCATCTGTTTATGGCAGTTCATCGACCCTCCTGCCGGCGGAGTAATCGATTCCAAGGATGCCACGGTGAGCAGGGTCGGCCTCACGGTGCTCTCAGAGGAGGAGTTGTGGATCGCCGCCGCGCAAGCCGCTTTGGACGGTTGGGCTGTGTACGCATCGACGGGTGATCTTGCGGAGGTCGAGGGTTTGATCGACCCGGGCGGCCCGCAGTTCGCGCAGTTGCTCGGCGAGGCGTCGACGATCGTGAATGGAGGGGGTTCCTATTCGTTCGTGCTCGATGAGCCGGCGGCCTCCATGCGTGGCGGGTACCCGGTTGTGTCGGCAGAGTTGGCTGTGTTGCTCGACGCCGAGGTGATCGAAAACCTCGAGTGGGACATCTACCTGGTTGAGCGTGAGGGGGTCTGGCTGCTCTGGACGGTCGAGGATCGCTGATCGTGGGTTTTCTCAGCAATGCTGTTGCGCGTGGGGATCAACAGTATTGCGGAGAAACCGGGTGTCTATTCTCAGCAATGCTGTTGCGCGTGGGGATCAACGGTATTGCCGAGAAACCGGCCCGTTCTTGACACTACGGCAATAGTGTAAACTCCCCGCCCATGGCTGCGTTTCTCGTTATGTTGCGTGAAGGAGTTGAGGCGGCTCTTGTCGTCGCAATCCTGCTCGCTTACCTCAATAGGCTCGGTTCCCGTACTCAAATCCGGTGGGTTTGGGTTGGCACTCTCTCGGCGGCATTCCTTTCGCTCTTGATCGGCGTCGTCATCTACAACACCATCGGAGCGCTCGAAGGTCGCGCCGAGGAGCTCACCGAGGGTGCCGTTGCCTTCGCCGCAGCCGGATTGCTCACCTGGATGATTTTCTGGATGGGCAAGAACGCCCGCCAGCTACGCGGCAAGCTCGAGTCCGAGGCCGCTTCCGCAGTCGAAGTCGGTGGAGTCGCCGCACTGGCCGCAGTCGCGTTCGTGGCTGTGATGAGAGAGGGGCTCGAGTCGGCTCTCTTCCTGATCTCGACCACAGTCGGCGAATCGGCCAGCGGCAGTCAACTCCTCGGAGGTCTCCTCGGCCTGTTGACTGCGATCGGGATCGGATACCTGATGTATCGGGGAGGTAGCCGGATCAACCTGCGCGTCTTCTTCCGGGTCACCGGGTTCCTCATCATCTTGTTCGCCGCCGGCCTCGTGTCGAAGGGAGTCCATGAGTTCCAGGAAGCGGCGGTCCTGCCGATCCTGGTTGAACCTCTTTATCAGCTTCCCTTCGGCGATCCAGATGTGAGCACGGTCGCACGGTTCGCCAAGACGATGTTCGGATGGTCGCCGGCACCTTCGCTGCTCATGGTGTTTTCCTACTGGGCCTACTTGCTGCCCATCGGCGCGGCTTTCGCGCAGATGACCGCGGCGAAGCCGCAGGCCGAGGTGGGGCAGGCGAGCAGTAACGCGACCGCGTAGGAGCAGTCGGCCGACCCGCGCGGGTGCACTGCTGCCGGCGAGACACAACCGCCAGAAGCCGTCGATGGTCCCGCGCCCGGACCTGCCGGGTCGCCGCCGAGTCGACTCCTACTTGTCGCCCTAAGCTTCGGCCGGAGGCCGCCAGAAGACTGCCAGCTGGGTGATGCCGGCACCGATACCGGCCAGACCGATGATGAAACCCGGCCAGCCGGAGAAGTCGAGGCCGGCGGCGTTGTCGATCGACCATTCACCTGCGCCTATCGTCGCCATCGTCAGGCCTACCACGCCCAGGGTCATCACATACTCCCATCCCTCGATGGGCCGGTTGAATGCGAAGAAACCCGCCTTGCGGTGATTGGACACTCCGGCGACGACCATCGTCGCGACCAGGCCGGCGGATGCGAAGGTCGTGAGGAATCCAAAGATGAGTCCGGTGCCAATTGCCAGCTCCCCGGCTGCTGCTAGGAATGCCTGCATCTTGGCTTGACGGAAGCCGATGGATTCGAACCAGGTGGCGGTGCTGTCGAGGTTCCGTCCGTGGTTCAAACCGTGGGCAATCATCACGGCGCCGATCGCCAACCGAAGTATGAAGAGACCCAGATCAATCGCTTCCATATCAACCTCTCTCGTCCGGGGATGAGTACTCCCCCCAACCAACTTGGGGCCGTATCGTATTCCATTGCCTCCGGTCATGCTCGAAAGAGCAGGCGGAAACTGTCGCCGGTTTCATCGGGTATTTGTGCCGGGGAGCTGGGCCGATCGGGCTACAGCTCGGCCGAGAGACCCGGCTTCCTCGCCACCCACACAGTCCATTCGAGAACCCGCCGGTCCCGTTCGAACTCTCGCTGCCACTCGCGGGCCATGCTCCTGGCATCGACGGCGGGTTCCGGGCCGTCATACGTGTCGGCGGACTCGATCACGAGCCGGTGATATCCAGCCCAACCCTCATCCGGGCTCACGTAGCAGTGGACCGGTTCGAGGCCGGCCGCCTCGAGAGCCTCGATCTGGTCGGACTCTGAGGTCATCGATGTCTCCGGCCCGATAACCGACTCGAGAGTTGCCCGGTCGATTCCCGCTTTGGCGCGGAGATCGCCGATGGCGATCCGACCTCCGGGTCGCGTGCGCGTGGCGAGTGCCCGTACCGTCCCGCTGAATCCATGCCATATCCATGATGCTCCGAGGCTCACGGCGACGTCCCACTGCTGCCCGTCATCGAGCGACGCACCTCCACCCAGCCACCATTCGACCGAGCCACGCAGCATGCGGCCCTTCGTTCGTTCGGTCGCGCGGGTTAGCACCCATGGCGACAAATCAAGTCCCACGCCCTCGATCTGAGCCCGTTCGGCGGCCTTGAGCAGGAACTCTCCGTGTCCGCAGGCGATGTCGATCATCCGCTCGCCGTCGATGGGAGCCAGACGGTCGACGAGCGACTCGAGCGCCTCGTGCGTCATCGGATTGCAGATGTCGTGCAGGTGATGCATCGCCTCGAAAGGAGCGAAGCGAGCCCACTCTCCCTCGACGTCGGTACCCGGGAGTATCTTCACCGATTCCGGGAGCAGCGGGTGAGCCATTGCTGTGAGGGTAGCGGAGTGAATCGTCCCCGGCCGGAGTCCCCGGGCCGCGGCCGGCCGAGCCTTCAGCCCCCACTCGGCCGGAGACGATCTAACCACCCCGATCGTTTAGCCTCTCGTAGCCGTATTCGTTCTCCAGGGGTGACGCCGTGACCAATCCGATAGTTCGTGTCGAAAACGTCGTCAAGACGTTTCCAAAGGCGAACGTAGTGGCGCTCGATGGTGTGAGCCTCGAGTTTGAGGCCGGAATTGTCTACGGGCTGCTGGGGCCGAACGGTGCCGGAAAGACAACGCTGATTCGTGTTCTGACCACACTGCTGCGCGCCGACTCGGGCTATGCCGAGGTTGCCGGCGTCGACGTGGCGGCCGATCCCACGTCTGCCCGGACACACATCGGACTGGCCGGCCAGTACGCAGCCGTCGACGAATACCTGACGGGCCGTGAGAACGTTGAGATGGTGGGACGCCTCTACAACCTCTCCGCTGTCGAAGCGAGACGCCGAGCCGATGAAGTCCTGCACGGAATCCACCTCGCCGACGCCGCCGATCGTGCGGTTCGTACCTACTCGGGTGGCATGCGCCGCCGCCTCGACCTGGCGGCCTCGCTGGTCGGCAAGCCGAAAGTCCTGTTTCTGGACGAGCCGACCACCGGCATAGATCCGCAAAGCAGGATCGACCTTTGGGACCTGATCGAGGATCTGGTCTCCTCAGGAACCACCGTTCTGCTCACCACCCAGTACCTCGACGAAGCCGACCAACTGGCGGATCGCATCGGCGTGATCGACAACGGGAGGCTGATCGCACAGGGGACGGGAGATCAACTCAAGGATCAGATGGGTGGTTCGGTCATCGAACTGCACATCGCCGAGGAGGATCGGGACGACGCGATAGCGTCGCTGGTCGACGTATCGACCGAACCGGCGATCTTCGACAACTACAGGGGAAGCGTCCGGCTCCCTGCTCCGGACGGTTCCCAGACGCTGATGAAAGTCGTTAGGCGCCTCGATGAGCGGGGCATCGGCGTGCAAGACGTGGCACTGCACAAGCCCACCCTCGACGACGTGTTTCTGAAACTCACAGGACGCGGGGCGGCCGAGGCCGAGGCCGAGACATCGGCATCCGGGAAGAGACGGGGAAGGCGGAGGAGCAACTGATGGCAGCAACAAACGAGAGCGTCGAACGGACGCGGATCACCCCGCTGCACGCCGCCAAGGACATAGCAGTTATCACGAGACGAAACCTGCTGCGCAACATCAGGCTGCCGCAACTGCTGATCTTCGCCACGGTGCAGCCGGTCATGTTCCTGCTGCTCTTCAACTACGTCTTCGGTGGTGCGATAGGTGGGGCGATCCCGCCCGTTGCGCAGGGCGAATACATCAACTGGCTCTTGCCGGGACTGCTGATCCAGGTGGCGGCATTCGGGGCCGGTCAGACGGCACTCGGCCTGACCGAAGATCTGTCGAAGGGCGTGATCGACAGGTTCCGCTCCTTGCCGATGGCCCGGTCGGCCGTTCTGGCAGGACGAACACTCTCGGACATAATCAGAAACGGATTCGTCATCACTCTGATGGTGGTGATGGGCTTCTTCATGGGTTTCCGCTACCAGACCAGCTTCATAGGCTTCTTTGCAGGCCTGCTGGTGGCGATGCTGTTCGCCTACGCCCTGTCGTGGATCATGGCGGCCATCGGCCTGGCAGTGAAGAACCCCGAGGCGGCGCAGTCGGCCGTGTTCCTGCCCGTGTTTCCTCTCGTGTTCGCCAGTTCGGTATTCGTGCCGACGCAGACCATGCCCGAGTGGCTGCGTGCGTTCGCCGAGATACAGCCGATCACCGTCACGACCAACGCCCTACGCGGGTTGATGCTCGGCCGGGAAGCTCTTGCAGACTTCGGACCCGGGATCAATCCGGCCCAGGCGCTTGCGGACGCATCGTCTGTCGGCGGCCAGGTGTTGATGTCCATGCTCTGGTCGATCGGCATCCTGCTCGTCTTCATCCCGTTGTCGGTGCGGGTCTACCGGCGGACGGTCGGGTAGGGCGCCGGGCCGGGCCGCCGGCCGTTGCCTTCAACGTCTGGCAAGCCTGGGCCGAACTCGCCGGGGCGACCGAGTCGTTCAGTGAGGTTGCCGATCGAGTGACAATGAGCCTCGGTCCTCTCTCCCGTCGACGACTCGAGGATCGTGGCGCTCCCCCAAGGGAGAGGAGCGGTCGAGCTATGCGGGTTCGGTGGCCTACCCGGCACCCACCAGCAGCGGGACTCTCACTTCCTGGTCTTCGGTTCCGCCGTGATGGCCGATCATCCTCTTGTCTGCCCCCGGAGGGAGGAGGACTTTCCCCCGGTTCGCGACGAGCACACCATCTGGGGCACGCCCGGTCACGGCGGGGTGGAAGGGTTCGGGTCCGAGCAGCGGAGCTACCTCGGTCCAGGGCACCCAGGTGGCCGGATGCTCGGCCGCCAGTCTTTCACCCTCCCCTTCGGCGGACCGGACGAACGAGTTCCGCGGGTCACCGTAGAACGTGACGCCTTCGATCCCCTCGCGAATCAGCACCTTGTCGTTCTCCTCGTAATCGATGTGGCCGTGATCCCCGGTTCCGACGGCCACCGCATGGGCCGGAAGGCGGTCCACGATGCGTTGCCAGATGGTCGCCGCAGTGGTCAGAGCCTCGGAAAAACCCTCGGACTGCTGGCCGGTCATGTGCGCTGCGACATCCACCCCCGGGAAGTAGGTGAAGATCAGTCGCCCGGGTTCGACCGCGAGGTCGAGCGTGGCGTCGATGATTTCCTCGACCGTCCAGGCACCCTCGAATCGGCAGCCTCTGTAGAGCGTTCTGCTGAGCGGTGATCCGTCGAACGCCCCCGGTTGAACCGTGATCGGTTCCACACCGGCCGCCGACAGCCGCTCCCAGAGGTTGGGAGTCGGGAGGAAGGAACCGTGGTCGACCGCCACCGGCTCCCCGGACGGCCCTCTCCACTTGAGCGTGTTGACCACGCGGTCGACTTCCGGCAGGTACAGCTGATACGAGATGAGTCCGTGCTGTGAAGGCGGAAGGCCCGTCGCGACGGTCGCCATGTTGACTGTTGTCTGGGTCGGGAACATGGCGTCTATGGCGCCCACCCGGGTGGCGGCCAGCGGCCCGGCGGCCGGATGATCCAGCATTGCATCACCAAGACCGTCGAACATGCAGAGGACGTAGGTACCGGCTCCCGGTATCGCCGCCGACAGGTCCTCGGCCAGGCCGGGGAAACGTGTGCGACCCGTCAAGCGCACCTCGAGTTCTGCCACCAGGTTGAGCAGCGATCGGCCGGAGAAATCGGGCGAACGGAGTGGATTCACCACCGGAAGGGTAGTTGGAGCAGACCACCCGACCGGAGGTGGATGCGTCCCCGGGTTCGAAAGCAACCGCCGGGCGGCGAACCGACCCATCGAAGCGAGGAAGGCGGGAGCATCTTCGAGTTCGCATCCCTCTGAAACCGATCTCCCGGCCAGACGAGCAACCGGTGCAGTGAGCGGCGGCCGCAAGTCCCCCCTCCCACCTGATCCTCGGGATCACGTCGGAACACCCCATTCCCAATGGGCGAGAATCTCGTCCGGCAAGTCACTTTGGGCGGGCACCTTGTGTGTCTAGACTCCGTGCCGATCCGAGGGCGGGACCGCCCTCGTTTCGTGAGGGAGAGCGGAGAAGGCGTGAGCGCGTATTTTCAGGACTACATAACGGTCGGTTCCTTCGCTGCGCTCGGTGTTGTGCTTGTCATCGTGATGCTCGGCGTGGCTGCTCTGCTCAGACCCTCCAACCCTTCTCCCGCCAAGCTGAAGACCTACGAGTGCGGCGTTGATCCCGTAGGCGAAGGCTGGAATCAGTCGTACATCCGCTACTACGTGTTCGGCTTGCTGTTCGTGATCTTCGACGTAGAAGCCGTCTTCATCTTCCCCTGGGCCATATTGCTGGAGGATCTTGGAGTGTTCGGTCTCGTCGAGATGCTGATCTTCATCTGGATTCTCCTCATGGGGTTGATCTTCGCCATACGTAAGGGAGTCCTCCGGTGGGAGTGATCGAGAAGTTCGGGATGCCGAAACCGGCGTCCTGGCTGCTGAACTGGGGACGGAAGTACTCCCTGTGGCTGTTCCAGTTCGGGCTGGCCTGCTGCTCGGTTGAGATGCTCGCCGCCGCGGGCCCCCGCTACGACATGATGCGGTTCGGGATCATCCCTCTACCAGCCTCGCCCCGGCAGGCCGACCTGATGGTCGTGGCCGGCACGCTGACCGACAAGATGGCACCGGCCGTCAAGCGTATCTACGACCAGATGCCCGATCCGAAATACGTGATCTCGATGGGATCGTGCTCGAACAGTGGCGGCCCCTACTGGGACTCCTACTCGGTTACCAAAGGCGTCGATCAGATCATCCCCGTAGACGTGTACGTTCCGGGCTGCCCGCCGCGGCCGGAGGCACTGATGGAAGCCATCGTGCTGCTGCAGAAGAAGATCCAAAACGAGAACCTTCAAGACAAATGGACGCATCGTGACGAACAATCCGCCTGAGTCCATCGAGGATTTTGCGGCTTCCGTCGCCGGGACCGTGGGGGCGACCGGCCACTCATCCGATCTTGGCACGGTCAAACTGTACGTCGATCGTGAGCGCTGGCGGGAAGCCGTCACGGCCGCCCGCGACGACGCCGGCCTGCCCTTCTTCTCGTGGCTCTCGGCAGTTGACTGGAGCAACGATGTGGCGGTAGGCGACCCTCCGTCAGAAGAGGTGGAGGAGCGGTACGAGGTCATGTGCGCGGTTTCGAACGTGACCGACGGCCAGATCGTCATACTGAGCACCGACCTTCCCAAGGACGATCCGGTGATCGAGTCGGTCAGCAGTGTCTACCCGGGTGCCAACTGGCATGAACGGGAGACGGCCGAGATGTTCGAGATCACATTTGCCGGTCATCCGAACCTCGTGAAGCTCTACCTGACATCCGACTTCGTAGGCCATCCACTCAAGAAGTCGTACGGACTGATCAGTCGTGAAGTGAAGCCCTGGCCCGGCGATGTCGACGTCGAGGACATGCCCGATTCTGCCGATTCAGATTCGCCCAGTTTCGAGAACCCGGACGCCTGATGCTGGATCGAAGCGCCCTCCACCATCTGTCCGAAGCGGCCGTCGCGATCGAACTCGAGACGCCGGAAATGACCCTGAATATCGGACCCCAACACCCATCTACTCACGGCGTGCTCCGCCTGGTGGCGAAGGTCGACGGTGAGAAGGTCTACGACGTGCAACCCGTCGTCGGCTACATGCACCGGGGCTACGAAAAGATCAGCGAGGTCCGCACCTATCCGCAGATCATCACTCTCATCAACCGGATCGAATGGGTGTCCGGCTACGCCAACGAGATCCCGTTCCTCGTCGCGACCGAGCGGATCATGGGCGTCGAGGCGCCACCGCGCGCCCAGTACATCCGCCTGATCCTGACAGAGATGACGAGGCTTTCGAGTCACCTGATGTTCATGGGTTCGTATCCACTCGAACTGGGGGCGGCCACACCGCTGATGTTCGCGCTCCGCGAACGGGAACGGGTTCTCGATCTGATCGAGAGCGTCACCGGTGGACGGTTCCATCCGAACTTCAATCGGATTGGCGGCGTGAAACCGGTTGCAGGAGCCGGGCCCAATCAGAAGAAGGCTTCGCAGGATCTCCCTGCCGGGTTCCTCCAGGAGACACGCCGGGCGATGGATCGTGTCCTCTCGACTTCAGACGAGATCGAAGACCTGATCGCCGGCAACGAGGTGCTCCTGGCCCGCACCAAAGGTGTGGGTGTCCTGCCGGCCGAAGTTGCTCTGGCCTACGGGGTTTCCGGCCCGAACCTGCGAGCCTCGGGAGTTGACTTCGACCTCCGCAAGAAGGCCGATTACCTGCCCTACGACGAACTCGATTTCGAGACTGCCGTCACTCAATCGGGGGACTGCTGGGATCGCTGGTGGGTTCGTCTCGTAGAGATTCGCGAGTCGGCCAAGATGATCAAACAGGCCGTCGATCAAATCCCCTCCGGCCCCCTCCAGGCCAAGGTGCCACGTGTCATAAAGGTGCCGAAGGGCGAGACCTATGTGCGTGCCGAGAACCCGAAGGGTGAGATGGGGTACCACGTCATCTCCGAGGGTGGCCAGATCCCGTACCGGGTGAAGATCCGCTCCGCATCCTTCAACAACATCTCGATCCTGCCGCACATCCTCGAAGGGATCCTGATTCCCGACATTGTGGCGATCATGGGTTCCCTCGACTTCGTACTAGGGGACGTGGACCGCTGATGGCTTGTCTCTCGCCTTGCTCGCTCAAGCTCGCGGTCTCGCACCACAGAACTCCACCCCGGTTGACTTCCCGGGTCGCCGGGTCGAGCGTGGAAGGGGGGTCACGGCGTGACTGATCTCCTCGCCAACTTCTGGATCCTGCTGGCTCTCAAGCTCGTCGCCATCGGCGCCCTCGTTCCGGTCACCGCCCTCGTCATCGGCTACGCGGAGCTGAAGATCTCCGCCCACATGCAGTCGAGGATCGGGCCGTACTTCGCAGGTGGCAGGTGGGGTTGGGCGCAGCTGATTGCCGACGGCGTGAAGTTCTTCCAGAAGGAAGACATCATTCCCGAGGAAGCAGACCGGCAAGTCTTCAAATGGGCACCGGCGCTCGTTCTGCTCTCCACGGTCGCCCTATTCGTGGTGATCCCGTTCTCCCCGACTCTCATCGTTCAGGATCTCGACCTCGGGGTGTTCTACGTCCTGGCCATATCGTCGATAAGCACGATCGGCGTTTTGATGGCGGGGTGGTCGTCGGCGAACAAGTACTCGCTGATGGGTGGCCTGCGCGCCGCCGGTCAGTTGATCGCCTACGAACTGCCCCTGTTGCTGGCCGTGGTCGGAGTGATCATCCAGGCCGGCACCATGTCGCTCGTGGGCATCGTCGAAGCTCAGGCGTCCTTCGAGGTCTTCGGAACTATCGCGGTTCCCTATGTTGCCGTTCAGTTCGTCGGCTTCCTCGTGTTCATGACCGCAGCACTCGCCGAGCTGAACCGGATCCCGTTCGATCTTCCCGTGGCCGAGTCCGAACTGGTCATGGGATTCGTAACGGAATACTCCGGATTCCGGTTCCTGTTCTTCTTCCTCGGTGAGTACGCCAACATGTTCTCGATGTCGGCGATCGCCGCCACCCTGTTCCTGGGCGGCTATCACTTCCCGGGTCTGAACGCCGAGATATGGGGTCCGGTGGTCCTGACAGTCAAGATCCTCGCCCTCGCCTTCCTGATGATCTGGTTCCGCTGGACGTTCCCACGGCTCCGCGAGGACCAGCTCCAGAAGTTCGCATGGAAGTGGCTGATCCCCGTGTCGCTCGCCAATATCGCGGTCACCGGCATCTTCAAGGTGGTGATGTGATGCGGCTCCGTCTTCCCAACTTCTTCGGATCAGGCCTGCTCACCGGAATGTGGGTCACCCTGAAGACATTGTTCACCAAGCCGGTCACCGTCAACTATCCGGTCGACAAGGAGACTCCCCACCCTCGAGCCCGTGGAGTCATCGCTCTCGAGCAAGACGCCTGCACCGTGTGCATGTTGTGCGCCCGATCGTGCCCCGACTGGTGTATCTACATCGAAGGCCACAAGGAAGAGCAGCCACCGTCCAAGCCGGGCGGTCGTGTCAAGAAGCGCGCCACGCTCGATCGGTTCGACATCGACTACGCCCTGTGCATGTATTGCGGGATCTGCGTCGAGGTCTGCCCGTTCGATGCTCTGTTCTGGACCCCCGAGTACGAGTACTCCGAGTACAAGATGGGAGCCATGATGCACGACATGGACCGTCTCCAGGACTGGATGAAGACCGTGCCGGAGGCCCCGGAGCTGGAGTCATGAACAAGCTTTGCTTCGCTCACCGGGTCGCGAGATGCGTGATGCGAGATGCGAGACGCGCGATCAGCAACCCGCCGCTGGCGGCGATGACTGAAGGGAGGGCCCCGTGAGCGACTGGTTCTCCGAGCCCGCCAACTGGGTTTTCCTCGTAGTCGGACTGGGTGTTGCCGGCTCGGCGTTGCGGGTCGTGACATCCAAGAACGTGGTGCACGCGGCCCTCTACCTCGTGGCGACGCTGGCCGGAACCGCCGTTTTGTTCCTGCTGCTTTCCGCCGAGTTCGTCGCCTGGGTGCTCGTCCTCGTGTATATCGGTGCGGTGATCGTCCTCTTCCTCTTCGGAATCATGATCACTCGCGCACCGATCGGATACGACGCCAGCCTCGACAACAACCGGCGGGCGGTGGCCGCAGTCGTGTCGGGTGCACTGTTCCTGCTGATGTCCTGGGCGGCCATCGATTTCTTCGGATCCGAGCCTCTGCAAGGCATCGGCGAAGGTACCCCGACCGAGTTGCTAGGTGAGTCGATCCTGGGTCGCTTCGTGTTCCCGTTCGAGATCGTCTCTTTCGTGCTGCTGGCCGCTCTGATCGGTGGTATCACGGTGGCGCGGAAAGACGCAACGCCGGCCGAAGCGGAGGAACAGGTATGACGCTGGCGCCTATTCTCGTCCTCGCCGCCCTGCTGTTCTCTTTGGGGGTATACGGCCTGCTGGCGCGACGCAACGCGGTTCTAGTGCTGCTGGCCATCGAACTGATGCTCAACGCCGTGAACATCAACCTGGTCGCCTTCGAAGCGTTGCTGCAGGACAGCCTGGCCATCGGTCAGGTTTTCACCATCTTCGTGATCACCGTCGCCGCCGCCGAGGTAGGCATCGGTCTGGCGATCGTTCTGTTGATCTTCCGCAACCGGGCGACCGCGAATGTCGACGATTTCAGTCTGATGAAGTGGTGACATGACGAACTTCCTGCTTGCCGCCGCCGAAGAAGAAGTCCACGGAGTCGTTGCCGAGTACTCCGGCTTCTGGGCGGAATACGCCTGGATCATGCTGGTGATCCCCTGGATCGCCGTGCTCGGCATCATCTTCTTCGGCAAGCGGATGAAGTACCTCGGGGCTGAGATCGCAATCGGCATGCTCGCCTTCAACTCGGTCTGGGCGTCGATCCTCTTCGTCCTCAACATCACCAAGGGCGTCGTCTACGAGGGTGCGGTGACGATTGCCGAGATCGGCAGCAACCTGATCTTCGAACTGGGCTGGGTGGTCGACGGTCTGTCGATCATGATGTACTTCGTGGTCTCGTTCGTCGGCCTCGTGATCTTCGTCTACGCCGTCGGATACATGAAAGGCGACGTCCGGGTCACCTGGTTCTTCGCCTCGTTCACGATATTCGCCGGTTCGATGCTGGTGCTGGTTGGTGCTCCCAACCTCGTGCAGCTGATCATCGGTTGGGAAGGCGTCGGCGTCGCCTCCTACCTGCTGATCGGCCACTACTGGGAGCAGAAAGAAAACTCGTCGGCCGGCATGAAGGCTTTCTTCACCAACAAGGTCGCAGATATCGGGCTGATCATCGGCGCCATCATGGTCGGGGTCACGCTGGGCACGTTCAAGTTCAGCGAACTGTCCAACGCGGCCGCCGAACACGCCGATAGCCTGGTCCTCGTTGCAGGAATGATCGGTGCCCTGCTGTTCTTCGGGGCAATGGGCAAGAGCGCCCAGTTCCCGTTCCACATCTGGCTGCCCGACGCCATGGCCGGTCCGACTCCGGTTTCGGCACTGATGCACGCCGCCACGATGGTCACCGCCGGTGTCTACTTGATGGCCCGCACGTTCCCCCTCTATCAGAACCTCGCCGAAGACATCCGTCCGTGGATGGTGGCGATCGCCACCATCACCCTCTTCGCCATGGGTCTCCTGGCGCTCGTGGCAGACGACATAAAGAAGGTGCTCGCCTACTCGACCGTCTCGCAGCTCGGCTACATGATGGTGGCGGTAGCCGCCGGCGGCTACACGGCCGGCGTCTTCCACCTCTTCACCCATGCCTTCTTCAAGGCGCTGCTGTTCCTCGGAGCCGGGTCGGTCATCCACGCCGTCCACTCCAACAACATGTCCGACATGGGTGGCCTCCGCAAGGACATGCCGCGCACCTACTGGACCTTCGTCGTCGGTTCGGCCGCGCTGGCTGGAATCATCCCGTTCTCGGGGTTCTGGTCGAAGGACGAAATCCTGGTCACGCTGGGGTACGAGGGCTACACCGCCGTCATGTGGATTGCCATCGCCGGGGCGTTCATAACCGCCTTCTACATGACCCGCGCCATCATGCTCACCTTCCACGGCACCTACAAGGGGCACGGCCATCCGCACGAATCGGAACCGGTGATGACCGTCCCCCTGATCATCCTCGCCGGGTTTGCAGCCGTCGTCGGATTCCTCAACATCCCCGGCGTCGAGTTCGGCGGAAGGGGCAACTTCACCCAGTGGCTTGGAATGCGTGAAGTCGTGATGGGCGACCACCATGCCACCGCCCCCGATTGGGGTATGGCCGCCGTTGGCCTCGGCGCCGCTTTCCTCGGTGTTCTCGGTGGTCTCGCCCTCTTCGCGCGGGACAAAGCGACCCAGCAGGAAAGGGACAAGTTCGAGATCCCTGCCCTCTATCCATTGCTACGCCGCAAGTACTACATGGACGACGCGGCTCTCGGTTTGGTCTGGTTGGTCAAGGCCCCGTTTGCCAAGGCGGTCGACTGGATCAACGACTACATCATCGATGGTGTGGTCAACACCATGGGGTTCCTGACAGCCGGTCTCGCTCAACTCGTTTACGGTGGGCTGGACCAGCGCGGTATCGACCTGGGCTTCAACGCCTTTGCATACGCGTCGGGGGGCAGCGGCGAACGGTTGCGCCGCCTCCAGACGGGTCGGGTTCAGCAATACGCGTCGGTGTTTGTCGGCGCAGCAGTGATGTTCGTAATCGGTTTCGTGATATTCGGGTAGTAGGAGGACGAGTCAATGGAGTGGTTTGACACCTGGGGTCTGAGCCTCATTGTGTTCCTCCCGCTGGTGGGGGCTCTGCTCGTAGTGCTCCTGCCTCGGGAGCAAGAAGAGAGTCACAAGTGGATCTCGCTGATCACCACGGGAATCGTGTTGATCCTCAGCGTCGTGGCGGCCGCCAACTTCGACTTCGGTGCTGCCAAGTCGTTCCAGTATGAGGTGAACGAGTCGTGGATCTCGGCGATCGGGGCCAACTATCACGTTGGAGTGGACGGCATCAGCTTGCCGCTGCTCGTCCTGTCCGGTTTCGTGACCCTCCTGTCGGTCATCTACTCGTGGAATCACTGGGAAGAGCCGCGCAACCCAAAGGCCTTTCTGGCCCTCATGCTCGTGCTGCTCACCGGCATGAACGGAACCTTCGTGGCGCTCGACCTGGTCCTGTTCTTCATCTTCTTCGAACTGGTGTTGCTGCCGATGTACTTCATGATCGGCATCTGGGGTGACAAGTCCGAACGGGAGCTTCCGGTGTTCGGCAAGACGGTCTCCGTCCGTCTCTACGCGGCCATCAAGTTCTTCCTCTTCACACTTTTCGGATCCGCCTTCATGCTGCTGGGCTTCCTGGCGCTCTACCTCAACTCGGCCGACACGGTCGCCGGAAGGACGTTCGACATCCCGGCCCTCATCGACAGGGCGCCGGAGCTGACCATGTTGCCGGTGGCCGGATGGATCTTCGCGGGTCTCTTCCTCGGATTTGCCGTGAAGGTTCCGATGTTCCCGTTCCACACCTGGCTGCCGGACGCGCATACCGCCGCACCGACCGTCGGTTCGGTTCTGCTGGCTGCCATTCTCCTGAAGCTCGGCTCTTACGGTTTCATCAGGATCGCCATCCCGATGCTTCCCGAGCAGGCGAAACAGTGGGCACCTGCGATAGCGGTGCTGGCGGTGATCGGCATCATCTACGGCGCGCTGGCCTGTCTGGCCCAGACCGACATGAAACGTCTCATCGCCTTTTCCTCAGTCGGTCACATGGGGTTCGTGATGCTCGGCATCGCCACTCTCACAGACGTCGGGATCAACGCCGCAATCATCGGCATGGTCGCTCACGGCGTGATCACCGGACTCTTGTTCTTCCTGGCCGGATCGATGAGCCATCGGTACCACACGCGCGACATGGGGCGCCTCGGCGGCAATCAGAAACTGATGCCGATGCTCGGCGGGATCCTCGCCTTCACGGCTATGGCGTCACTGGGACTGCCGGGACTGGCCGGCTTCTGGGGTGAGTTCATGGCGCTCCTCGGGTCCTACAGCCCGCTGGAGGGATTGTCGATCGGACTCTTCCGCACGGCGATGGTGATCGGCGCCGTCGGCACGGTGCTGACCGCCGGGTATCTGCTCTGGATGCTCCAGAAGGTCAATCTGGGTGAGCCGAACGCCGAGTGGGACGATCACGAGTTCCACGACGCCGACAAGTTCGAACTCGCAGCATGGGTGCCTCTCATCGTCACGATCATCGCCATCGGTGTATATCCGAAGATCGTTTTCGGTGCTACGACCGAAGCCGTGGAAGCGCTCGTCAAGACTGCCTTTGGAGGCTGACCGGTGGGCTACGACATCGATTATCTGGCGATTGCTCCTGAGATCACCGTGGCGGTGGCCGCCATGGTGGTACTGAGCCTCGATCTAGTCCTGCCGAGGCGGCAGAAGTACTGGACGGCAATCGCGGCTGTGCTCGGTGTCGGGTTCGCGGCTTTCCCGCTCATCACTTTGGCCGTCTCCGACTCGGCCCCGGCCTCGATGTTCGACGGCAGCTATGTGGTAGATGACTTCGCCCTGGTCCTGAAGGGACTGTTCGTGGCGGCCGGTTATCTCGTTCTGCTGATGTCGGTCCAGTACATCGAGTCCGATCGCTACTACCAGGGCGAGTACTACTTCCTGGTGCTGATGTCGATACTCGGTTCGATGGTGATGGCCTCGTCGCGTGACCTCATCGTCCTCTTCATAGGTCTCGAACTGGTGTCCGGCCCGCTCTTCCTGCTCGCCGGATGGCGCAAAGGCGATGCTCGCTCCAACGAGGCATCGCTCAAGTACTTCCTGCTCGGTGTTCTGTCGGCGGCGATCATGCTCTACGGCATGTCGCTGCTCTACGGCGCCACCGGAGAAATCACGTTCGACGGCATCCGCGAGGCATCCGAGGGATTGACCGGCGAACCCCTGTTCGTTCTGGCGGTCCTGTTCGTGGTGATCGGGTTTGCCTTCAAAGTATCGGCGGTACCGTTCCATTTCTGGGCGCCCGACACATATGAGGGTGCCCCGACGCCGATCACGGCCTACCTGTCCGTTTCGTCCAAGGCGGCAGGGTTCGTCGGCCTCCTGATCATTACCTATAAGGCCCTTCCCGAAGCATCGGCGGTGTGGGGTCCGGCCATCTGGATCATGGCGGTGCTCTCGATGACCGTCGCCAACCTCACGGCGCTTCGTCAGCAGAACATCGTGCGTCTGCTCGCCTACTCGTCCGTGGCTCAGGCGGGCTTCATGCTGGTGCCGTTTGCCGTTGCCGGGGTGTCGGATGACGTCGATGCGCTGGGCTCAGCGTTCACAGCCACGATCACCTACCTCATCATCTATGCGTTCATGAACCTCGGAGCCTTCGCCATTGTCATCGCCGGGGCACGCCGTACCCGCACCGGAGACATCGACGGCTGGGCCGGATTCGGGCGCCGCTCTCCGGTACTCGGTTTCCTGGCCGCCGTGTTCTTCTTCTCCCTGGCGGGCATCCCGCCGCTGGCCGGCTGGTACGCCAAATTCGTGATGTTCTCTTCGGCCATCGGCGGCGACAGCGTATGGACCGGCCTGCTGGCTGCGGTTGCGGCCGTCAACGCCGTGATCGCCTTCTACTACTACGCCCGGGTTGTCAAGACGATCTGGATGGACGAGGCACCCGAAGCGGCCGTCGTCGAGTATGAGCCCGTTGCCGGGTCGCTGCGGTTGGCTCTGGCGCTGGCCGCGGCCGTTGTTTTCATCGCCGGATTCTTCCCCGATGTGATCAACTTCTTCAGTGAGACAACGAGGCTCCTGGCGTCCGGGTAGGCGATGCAATCCGCGCAAAGCGGCCGGTCGATAACTAGCCTCGATGACTAGCCTTCGCGCAGCTGAGGTTGGATTCGAGGTTCTGGCATGTCGGAAGGTCTGAAAGTACTCCTTGCTGAAGACAGCCCGGTCATTCAGCGGATGCTGTCCGTGACCCTGGCCAAGGAAGGCCATTCGGTCGAGTCGGTCGGCAATGGACGCGACGCGGTTGCGGCCGTGCAGTTCAACACATTTGACCTCATCCTCATGGACCTGCGAATGCCGGAGATGGACGGATTCGAGGCTGCGAGGGAGATCCGCCGGCTTTCCATCCCCCAGCCGCCGATCCTGGCATTGACCGGAGACGACGACGCCGCGACCCGGCAAGCCTGCCTTGATGCCGGCATGAACGGCCACCTCTCAAAACCAATCGTCCTGCACGACATGCTCAAGATGATCGCAACCTTCACCCGGGCCTAGTCTGCAGCGTCGAATCGGCTGGTTATGCCCGGGCCTGTGCTCTCTGCGGCACCGTCGGCGTCCGCCTGGACCCGACATTCAGCCGGAGCCGGCGAGTCCGGTGGGGAGAGCTGTAATCCTCCCAACCCCAATTCCACTCAGGTCGCCGCGATTTCCTGCCGAATGATCCCTTACTGACTTGACCGGCGCATTGCGCACGAGGTGGAGAGGACGCGTAATTGGCAGCCCAGCCAGGCGACACAAACGGTGCTTTCAGCGCGCTGATTCCGATGCTCGACGGACTGCCGATCGGGTTGTTTCGTGCTGATGCAGATGGCGTAGTTCTGTCGGCGAACGAGGGCCTGGCACGGCTCCTTGGATTCGATGAAACTGCCGGGCTCATCGGGTCGAACATCGACGACCTCCTCGCTGCTGGGGGCAGGCTGGCGGATCTCGTCGAAGTGCACGGTGATGCCGCCGCTTCCCTGCATGGGGCGGAGATTGAGGTCCGGCGTGCCGACGGAACCACGGTCTGGGTGCGTGCAAACCTCAAGATGCACACGGAAGACGGCACGTCGCTGATAGACGGAGCTTTCGACGACATTTCCGATGCTCGCTCCCCACGGACAGTTGCTTCTCGGTCCCGGATGCTGCTCGACGCGGTCAACGAGGCTCATCGCCGCTTCTCGATGGGTGCTGAGACGGGTGACATCTTCTCCGGTCTTTTGGGACGAATCATGGAGTTCACGCAGAGCACGGAGGGTTTCGTTGTTGCCTGCGCCGCTCGGAGTGATCTCGAACCTGACCGGACCTTGGCGGCTGAAGGTCTCAGCCCGGAAGAAGCACTCGAGAGGTTCCAAGCCGTGCGCGACGCCGGCCGGGTGGTCGTCGGGGACTTCCCGGGTTCCGAGATGCTCGACATACCGCTGCAAGGCGGAGAGGAACTCATCGGGGCAGTCGGGCTCGGGGGGCGTGCGGGAGGATACGGGGAGGAAACCATCGCCCTTCTCGAGTCGGTGCTGGCCGCGTGCAGCACCCTGATCCGGGCCAATCGGGTTGCCGCAGAGCAACTGGGAGTCGAAGCCGAACTCGAGTACAGCGAACGAGCGACCAGAGCGATGCTCGAAACGGCAGCCTCCGGCATTGTCACCGCCACATCAAGCGGAACCATCAGGTCGTTCAATCGCGCCGCCGAGCGTATCTTCGGATACAGCGCCGAAGAGGTGATTGGCCAGAACCTGATGGTGCTCATGCCGGCGAAGCACCGCCAACGACACGCCGGATACGTCGAGAACTATCTGACATCCGGGATCGCCCGGCTGATCGGAAGGGACCGTGATGAGGTGGCCGTCCGCAAGAACGGGGAAGAGTTCCCGATACATCTGGCCGTGAGCGAATATCGCGTCAAGGACGAGCAGTTCTTCGCGGGTGTGATAACCGACATTTCTGAGCGGAAGGCTGCCGAAGCCGCGCTGGCGGAAGCGTTGGAGACTGCCGAAAGAGCTACCCAAGCCAAGACGGCCTTTCTCGCCTCGATGAGCCACGAGATCCGAACGCCGATGAACGGCGTGCTGGGTATGGCCGGAATGCTCGAGGACACGGACCTGGATCAGGAGCAGCGGGAGTACCTCGACATCATCATGAGTTCCGGCGAACTGTTGCTCGGCATCATCAACGACATCCTCGACTTTTCCAAGGTCGAGTCGGGTCGAATCGAACTAGAGGACATGGCATTCGGGCCGCTGGCACTGGTGCACGAATGCGTTGCACTCGTCAAGCCGGATGCGGATAACAAGGGCCTGAAGCTCAGTGTGCTGACGCCTGCCGATCCTTTGCCGGCCCTGGTGGGGGATGCCGGACGAATCCGCCAGATACTCCTGAACCTGCTCTCCAACGCCGTGAAATTCACCGAATCCGGTGGTGTGACGGTGGAGGTCGTTTCGGTGGTTGAGGACGAGTTCGCTCGACTCAGCCTGGCCGTGCGTGATACCGGCATCGGCATCCCGCCGGACAAGATGGAAGATGTGTTCCAGTCGTTCGCGCAAGCGGACGCCTCCACGAGCCGCCGGTATGGGGGGACCGGACTGGGTCTGGCAATCTCCAAAGAACTGGCCGGCATCATGGGCGGCGACATCTCCGTCGTGAGTGAGGTCGGCGTTGGGTCTACGTTCACCTTTGTCGGCCGTTTCCCGGTCGGGACCCTCGCCGCCGATGACGCCAGAACCGCCTCGGTCGTTACCAAAGCCGATCCGGTCGACTTCGACGCGTCGAAGGTTCGCATTCTCCTCGCAGAAGACACCGTCACGAACCAGCGGGTGATCGCAGCGATGCTCGCCAAATACGGGTTCCGCGTTGAGGTGGCCGCCAACGGCTTCGAAGCGGTCGAAGCGGTGCAATCGCGACCATTCGACCTCGTGTTGATGGATGTGCGGATGCCGGAGATGGACGGGATCGAAGCAACCAAACGGATCCGGGAACTCGACATCATTCAGCCGGTGATCGCAGCCATGACCGCAGACGTGATCCAGGAGACCGTCAATCTGTGCGTCACGGCGGGTATGGATATGTTCCTGACCAAACCCATCCGGGTTCAGGAGATCCTCGACGTAATCGGGGGTCTGCAGGTCGCAACCGCGGCGGAATCCGATGCCTCACCGGTCGCGTATTCGTCGCTGGTCGGCCTGGGAGAGTTCCTCGAGATCGAAGACCCGGTACTCGTCGGAATGCTGGTCGAGACCTACCTCGGCGACCTTGCGGACGGGCTCGATGCCATCGCCGGCCATGCCGGATCCGGCGATCCGGAAGCGGTCTTTGAAGCCGTTCACAAGCTGAAGTCATCGTCCCGCATAATGGGCGCCGCCGGTCTCGGTGATCTTGCCGAGGCGATGGAGGTGGGAGCCCGCAACGGGTCGGTTCCCGACGAAGATACCTTCAGTGTTCTCGTCGAAGAGTCCCAGCGGGTGAGAGAGGCAATGACTCGCCTGCTGCCCGTCGCCGGCTAGGCCCCCGTCAGATTCGATACGACACAGGTACCCCGGCGCCACAGCGTCGCGACAAGGACGTCTCCGGAACGGCCATCCCGACGTGTGACCTCCGGGATTCGATACGCGCCTATCCTGGCCGCGATGCCCAATGACCCATCATCCAGCCGCCACTCCCGCACCGCACCTCGCACAGGATCGCCCAGTCCACGCAGCCTGTCGGTGACCGGACAGGGGTCGCCGATGGCACCGACCAGTGGGCCGGACCTCTCGGACGTCGACCTGTACCTCTTCAATGAGGGCTCGCATACTCGACTGTACGAGAAGCTCGGATGTCATTTGACTTCCGACGGGGCGACCTTCCGGGTGTGGGCACCCAACGCCGAGTATGTGTCGGTGGTTGGAGAGTTCAACGGCTGGAACCCCGCGGCCAATCCACTCGACGTGCGCGGTGTATCGGGAATCTGGGAGACGCTGGTTCCGGGTGTCGAGGCCGGAGCCGCCTACAAGTTTCACCTGGGCGTCGGCAAGGGGGAGACAAAGGAGAAGGCCGACCCGTTTGCATTCTGGGCGGAAGAGCCGCCGAAATCGGCATCGCGGACGTCGGTCCTTGGCTACGCGTGGAACGACGGCGCCTGGATGGAGAAGCGAGACGCGGGCCACGACCGGCCGATGTCCGTTTACGAGGTCCACCTCGGTTCGTGGATGCAGGCCGACGAGGGGGGTCGGCTTTCCTATCGAGATCTGGCCCCCCGGTTGGTCGAACACGTCACGAACATGCGCTTCACTCATGTGGAGTTCCTGCCGGTCATGGAACACCCTTATGCGGGATCGTGGGGCTATCAGACGCTCGGGTTCTTCTCTCCGACGGCACGGTTCGGAAGTCCTCAGGACTTCATGTTTCTGATCGACTCGCTCCATCAGGCCGGCATCGGCGTCATCCTCGACTGGGTGCCTTCCCACTTCGCAGTGGACGGACATGGTCTCGCCGAGTTCGACGGGACACACCTCTTCGAGCATGCGGATCCCAGGCAGGGCTTCCATCCGGATTGGGGTACGTTCATCTTCAACTACAGCCGCAACGAGGTTCGCAGCTTTCTACTGTCGAGTGCTTTCTTCTGGCTCGACAAGTTCCATGTGGACGGACTCCGCGTCGATGCCGTCGCCTCCATGCTCTATCTCGACTACTCGCGTGACGACGGTGAGTGGATCCCCAACGAATACGGAGGAAACGAGAACCTCGATGCCATCTGGTTCCTGCGCCGCCTCAACGAGGAGGTCTACGGGAACTTCCCGGGTGTGCAGATGATCGCCGAGGAGTCGACTGCCTGGCCGATGGTGTCGGGTCCGACCTACATCGGAGGCCTCGGGTTCGGGTACAAATGGGACATGGGTTGGATGCACGACACGCTGTCCTATCTGTCCCTCGAGCCGGTGCACCGCTCCCATCATCACAATGAGATCACCTTCCGGTCGGTGTATGCCTTCACCGAGAACTACGTGCTGCCTCTCAGCCACGACGAGGTTGTCCATGAGAAGGGGTCGTTGTTGTCGAAGATGCCGGGGGATTCGTGGCAGCAGTTCGCCAATCTGCGGCTCCTCTACGCCTATCAGTTCGCCATCCCGGGCAAGAAGCTCCTGTTCATGGGCGGCGAGATCGCCCAGCGGTCTGAGTGGGATCACGACGGCAGTGTCGAATGGAACCTGCTCGAACACGAGTCGCACAGGGGCGTTCTCAACCTCGTGTCCGACCTCGGCGGGCTCTATAGGGATGAGTCCGCTCTCTATCAGCTCGACACCTCCGAGCGCGGCTACCAGTGGCTCGAGGGCGGCGATTGGGAGCGCAGCATTCTGGCGTTCTTCCGCAAGGATGAAGCAGGCAACCCGGTCGTGTGTGTTTTCAACTTCACGCCGGTGCCGCGCCCCGAATACCGGGTGGGCGTTCCGGCTCCCGGCGAGTGGGTTGAGATCCTCAACACCGACGACGGCAGATACTGGGGAAGCGGCCATCACATCAATGGATCGATGACGGCCGACCACATCCCCTGGCACGGCCGGGAGCAATCGGTGGAGTTCAACCTTCCGCCGCTGGCTGCGGTCTACCTGAAACCGTCGAACTAGCCGGCCGGCCATGGCTCGATGGTCGAGATCATGCCGAAGGTCCTTCGCGGATCGGGACCACACTCGGTGACAGGCGTTCGAATCTTCTGATACTTTTGATGACGTGCTCCCGGGAAGAGGAGCAGTGGCGGCGGAACGGGGAGGCTTCGTTGACCGGATTCGCACTGATCAACACATACCCGGCTTCCTTCCGTCGCGCCACCTGAAGCATCTGCCGCACGGTTGGGAGGCCTGGGCGTGAAGACGACGAGACGTGATTTCATCAAGATGGGCGCGGCGGCCGGAGCCGGCCTGTACATATCCACGAAGGCTGGATGGGTGCGCGTTGCGGGGGCGG